>JAJYIL010000039.1 GCA_021790055.1 Bacteroidota bacterium | reverse complement strand
CATCCTGTATTGGAATCTCTTGCTGCATTTTATTAAGGGCGTAAATGCACTTTCCGTTATTGTTTAAGGCGTACTTGTAGTGATATGCAAGCTGCGTAAATACGTTTCGATAATTCTGGATAAGCCGAGTCTCTGTTTCATTAAAGAAGATGTTCTTGTCATTCAATCCTCTAAACTTAAAGCCCGGCTTGTATGTTTTCGAGAAGCCCGTGTTCTGGTTGAAGAGATCTTCTTTGGTTATTGCAGTATTCACATAATCAAAGCCCTGTCTCTTTACAGGCATAAGCCTCGAAGCCAATCCCTCGACTTCAAGATAATCATCCATACCTATGTAGCAGTCGGGAGAACAGGTAGATGCAAAGTAAATCGGTCTGTCCCAGATATTATTCTCAACAATATTTTTAACGACAATATCCTGAATCCTTATTCCCTCAATGCCGCCGATATTTATTGTCGGCTTCATCGTGAAGGTAATGCCGGGTGAACTCATAATATCGGCAGAGTCATTCGCAGTTAAATAAGATTTGTCTGTCGTTAGAAATTCATTTAAATCATTCTTATCGGCAGGAATAGTAACCTGCTGTGTCTTCCACTCGATAGGTCCAAGCTGCTCAATCTGATCATCAGTCAAACTGAATTTAACTTTTTTAGCTCCGTAAGGAGAAGTATTTTTCAACTGCTCGTTATACCAATCAGTGTTGGCAAGACTAAGACATACAACCCTGATGTCACGCCTTACTCCTTCAACATCCTGCAGGTACCAGAGTGGAAAAGTATCGTTATCGCCGTTGGTAAACAGTATAGCATTTGGCTTGCAGCTTTGAAGAAGGTTGTAAGCAAAGTCCCAGGGCAGCCAGTTATGAGAGCGGTCATGAGTAAAGTAATTTGTCCGCAGCATATTTACCGGGATAAATAGAATGCTAAATGTAAGGCATCCGGCTACAGCTACTTGCTTTAGGCTCTGGCTCTTTGCCTTCTCTCTTAAGAATTCGGTAAGCTCCCGAACACCAACGGTAATCCATACGGCAAACACGAAGAATGCGCCGGGGTAGAAGTAAAACCTGTCGCGCGGCTGAGGCTGCTGCTGGTTCTGGTAAAAGGCAATCAAGTACCCCATAAATATAAATAGCATCAGCCAGGTCGAGCCCATCTTCCAGTTCTTCTTAAAGAGAAAATAAAGACCGACAAGCCCCATAAGGAAGGGAATTCCGTAAAGTTGTTTCCATGTTGAGGGTGCATCCTGGTTGGTTGATGTCTTGCCAATGAAATTCCAATAAAGGTACCTGTTAAACATATGATCTACCTGGTATCTCCAGAGGAAATCAAGATCACTTTTATAGTTTGTATAAATTCCTTGTTGATGCGGCTCCATAGAGAATCTTCGTTCAAAAATCGGGAAGTCGCCGTACTGCTCGCGGTCGAGGTAATACATCAGCTTGTGGAAATTATCTGGCCAGTTCTCATTCATAGGAGGCGTTTGATTCGAGCGGATAATTATCATCGCATAGGTTGTAAAGCCAAGCATCGCAAACAAGAGCGCAGTTGCAGCAAGATTTGCCGTTCCTTTCTTGTTCTTTGCCGACCAGTAAATAACGTAAACTATAATACCGAGGATTACTAAAAAAATAACTGAGTTTGAAATGGCATCTGAGCCTCCAAGTGCAAGCAAGATCTTAGGAACACCTTTAACAATTCCAGGGTAGGCTAAAAGTAAAACAACGCCTGCAACGATAAGCGGGATGTAGAAGGAATTCCTGTGCATTATCTTCTTCCACATAGCCCCCATGAAGATTGCAGAGGCTCCAATCATTATCCATACAAACTTTGAGTCGAACGCTTGATATTGTGCCTGTGTAGGCGGCGAAGCTTGAGTTTGACCAGCCCAGATTGCTACGGCAATTAACAGGAGAATACCTGCGTGGATTAAAAAGATCAAGCCTGTCTTCTTAAATTCTTCATCATCTGTTACGTACTTTCTCATTACCACAACAAAAACAAATGTGAAAATTGCAAGCACGCTCATCAGGTGAACGCCGAAGGAAAGACCGATCAGGTAAGCCATCATTATGATATATCTCTCGCTGCCGTGCTCGTCTGCATGCTCATGCCAAATCATCATAAGCCAAACTATCAGGGCAAAGAGCAGTGTGCTGAGTGCAAAGTAATTAGCCTCAACTGCATTAAACCAGAACGTATCGCAGAAAGCAAAAGCAAGCGCGCCGGTTGCTGACGAAATGTACGTTGAAAGGGCGCTGGAGAGGCTTTTGTAGCTTTTACCCCGGTATGTTTCTATAAGCTTTATGCCTACAAGGTAAAGTATCAAAATAGTAAAGCCGCCTGATAAAACAGAGACTGTATTTACCCTAAACCCAATATTGTGGGCAAAAGGAATCATTGAAAACAGCCTGCCTATAATAAGCCAGAGAGGACCTCCCGGCGGATGAGGTACCATTAATGAGTAGGATGCTGCTGAGATTTCACCGGGATCCCAGAAGGAAACAGAAGGCTGTACTGTTAAAAACAATATAACAGTGGATAATAAGAACACAAAAGAGCCTATTATTCGCCGGGTTAATTTAATGGACATATTTTCCACTTTATTTTTGAATGTTAAAATTTGTTAATCCCGCATCAAAATTATTGAAATTACATGATTAATTCACTATGGATATAAAATTTATTTTTAGCTTTAATGTCTAATTTAATTTTGATCCATCAAATTATCATTACACTTTCCAAATGAAAGGGATTTAACAAACGAAGGAAAGAGGTAGGTATTTGCGCCGAGCATCCCTGCTAAAAATCCTAAAGAGGCAGCAACGGCTCCCACCCAATTAAATATCTTAATAGAAAAAAACATTACGGATATTACTGTGGTAAATTCTACAACGGTTGAAAAGGTAATCGGCTTTGTATTTTTCGATTCGACGAGTATGGCGGTTTCGAAGCTGAGCAGAACTGCAAGTCCCGGCATCAAGATTAATAAAATAAGCGGAAGACGCGCAAAACTTGTCAATTCTAATGAAAGTCCGGATACATCATAAAACCAAATATTAGCAAGCGGCGTTAAGGAAATTATTCCTAAGAGCGAAACTAAAATAATTCCGAGCGCTGCGGCGAAATTACGGAGCGGTATGTAGCCTTCCTTATTCTTACCGATAAGCGCAATGCCGACTTCCTGGAAAGATATTCCCACGCTTCTAAAAATAAATATAAATGAATTAACGACCGGAAGTACGGCAAGCGACTCGATTGCCATGCGGCTTTGACCTATAAAAAACGTAACCATTGGCTGAACGCCGATTGAAACAAGAGATGTTAATGCAAGCGGCAAATAGAATTTAAAAACCTGGTGATAGGAAAGATTACTAAGTTCACCTGACGAAATTTCCCCATTTTTTATTTTCTTAACAATGTTCCATGACATTATCTTGCTTACAACAGCTTCACAAGTTACTCCGGCTGAAAGTGCGCCCGCACCTACAAAAGCGCCTTCGACCTTTGTTAAAAAATGAAGCGCCAGCCCGGTTATAGCCATTGAACTCAGCCTGACAACGGTTCCGTAAGCTACTCTTCTTGTTAAATTATGGCGAATTAAAATTCCCTGGTAAAACCGTCTATAACCAATTGCAGCTGGCCATGGAATTAAAATCATCATAGCAGTTCGAGTAAGCTTTGCAACTTCCGTAGGAAGCTCAATTAGTTTTATAGTTATAAAATAAAAGACAGACGGGATTATAAACAGCAGCATTATGCCAGTGACGAATAAATTTAAGGCATAAGTAAAGTTTCTTAGCTTTGTAAATGACTGCTCGTCTTTTACAAGCGCTGTGGATGCCGACATCAACAGTATTACCGGAGCTTCAATAATCATTGCAAATGAAGAGGCGACACCGAACGCTGCAAGATTGTACTCGGGATTTATCATCCTGGCGATAATAGCGGCAAGAAACGGTCCTTCGGCTGCCATCATCAGCCATGTAGCAGAAAGAGGTACCCAAAATAAAAAGATCTTTTTGTAAGTAAGTTCTTCGGCAGAATGCATTAATCTTCAAAATCTTTTCTCATCCATGCTGCTAAATTATGATAAATGAGGCTTTCTATCTAAAAATAGATTGGAAATTGTTATAGGAATGGTTAATTTTTCATTCATTAAAATTAAAAAATGACATGTGCCGGTGGAAATAGAGCATGAACTAAAAGTGAGAGATTTAACTGTAGAAAAACTTCGGAAGATTATTTCTTAAATTGTAAAAGAATCTCTTAATGCTCTAATCGAAGACCGGGAAGCATTGACAAGTAGGAATTGTATTATTCCATTAAGGAAGCGCGAGCAGAATATAAGAGCGGAAAGTAAAAGAACCTCGACGATGTACCTTAATGTACAACATTATTTTAACAGAGAAAGCGATAAAAATTTTGGTTAGCTTGACGTAGACACTTCTAATTTTATTAAGCAAAAATTAAAAGAATACTCCCAAATTCCATTTCATTATGCGATAAAGCTATCTAATCCCCAAATTGGTTTTTATAGATTTAGAGTTGGTGATTACCGGATAATCTTCGACGTTGATGGGAAAAATAATATTGTCTTAAGAGTTGGTCATAGAAAAGAAATTTACAAATGAGTTTTGTAGTAATAAACAAATTAAAGGAAGAATGCCTTGAAGAAATATTTAATTCAATTGATATTAATATTATTTATTCCGGTGATTATGTTTGCTCAAACTGACACAGCCGGTAAAGACACAGTAACCACTCCTTCCGGCTTAAAATATATTGTACTTGAAAAGGGAAACGGCGAGCAGGCAGTTGCCGGTAAAGAAGTGGCTGTTAATTACATTGGTAAGCTTGCTAACGGAACAGAGTTCGACAATTCTTATAAAAGAGGCAGACCGATAAAATTTATTCTTGGTGCCGGTAAGGTGATTAAGGGCTGGGATGAAGGCATAGCGTTGATGCATGTCGGAGATAAATATCGACTGATAATCCCTCCACAGCTTGGTTACGGTCCTGCAGGCGCAGGCGGAGTAATTCCTCCAAATGCTACCCTGGTTTTTGATACCCAGCTAATGAGCGTTAGCAAGCCAATGCTTTCACTTGCAGACACGCTGATGGAAACAATATTTGAAAAGGGCATTGATTCAGCCGTTGCTCAATATCATGAATTATATAAAACTCAAAAAGATCAATATGATTTTGATGAAGACCAGATTAACGGTTTAGCATTCCGCTTTATGAGGAACGGAATGTTTAAGCCGGCTATTGCTTTATTAAAATTAAATTCGGAGACCTATCCGAAGTCTACAGATATTTACGAAGCGCTCGGCGATGCTTACATGTTTGATAACAACAAAGAACTATCTATTGAGAACTTTAATAAGGTATTGCAGTTGGATCCTAAGAACCAACATGCCCTTGAGATGTTGAATAAGCTTAAAGGGAATTGAATTTAAGTTGAATAATATAAGAGAAGGTAAAGTTGGTAAAGAAAATTTTTAAGCGTATTAGTGAAAAGATAAAAAGCATTACAGGGAAAAAAGACGGACAAAAAGAAAAATCAAAAAAAACAGTTCATGCATCCTTATCCGTTGAACCTAAACTGAAAGAAAAGACTACCGGGAACCGAATAAAGCCGGTGCAGAAGAAGTATGATGGTAAGAGGGAAAACCGGTGGGCAGTTGAGAATCCACACTTAAAGTCCGAGCATTTTTCAAAAGAAGAAAAGGTGCATCAGCCAGAAGCAAGAAAGGTCCCCCGGCACACGGCACCTTCAAAAGCTGCAACTGAAGCACTGCGCAAAAAAAGCGGAATTCAGCATGAAAAGACGGCGCAGCCCATTCATGAAAATGATAACTGGCAAGTCTCGCAGTTTGATGTTCCCGAACAGGAAGGCAAGATGCGATTCCATGATCTTAACCTTCATACGGAAATAATGCATGCAATAGCCGACTTGAATTTTCAATATTGTACGCCGATTCAAAGGGAAATACTTGCAGCTTCTCTTAAAGGAACAGATGCAACCGGCAGAGCGCAAACCGGAACCGGTAAAACAGCAGCCTTCCTTATTACGATACTTGAAAGGTTTTTGTCTGAAGATACAGAAATGAAAAAAAATCCGAGAGCGCCCAAAGCATTGATTTTAGCGCCCACACGGGAGCTTGTAATCCAGATTGGAAACGATGCGAAGGCACTTTCCAAATATACTAATTTAAAGACCATAGAAATTTTCGGCGGGATGGACTTCCAAAGGCAAAGGAATAAGCTTAGAAACATGAATGCCGAAATTATTGTTGCTACCCCCGGCAGGCTTTTGGACTTTATGAGCAAGAAAGATATTTTCTTAAATGAAGTTAAAGTGCTGGTAATTGACGAAGCTGATAGGATGCTTGACATGGGATTTATCCCTGACGTCAGAAAAATTATTCACAGCACTCCGCCTAAAGCTAACCGTCAGACTTTATTCTTCAGCGCAACCTTGAACTCTTACGTTAAAAGGCTCGCCGTCCAATGGACAAAAGATGCAATCAATGTTGAGATTGAACCGGAAAGACCTGCCGGGGAAAGCATTGAACAGTTTGTGTACATAGTTACTAACGATGAGAAATTTCCCCTGCTTTATAATTTGATAGTAAAGCAGAACCTCTCGCGCGTCATAATATTTACCAACCGCAAAGATGAAACAAAGCTTGTAAAAGATAAGCTTGATATATTCGGAATAAATTGTGAGATACTTTCGGGAGACGTAGAGCAGAGAAAGCGATTAAGGACTTTAAATGATTTTAAATCCGGCAATATACGCGTCCTTGTTGCAACCGATGTTGCAGGACGTGGAATTCATATTGAAGCGGTCAGCCATGTAATCAATTATACTTTGCCGGAAGACCCGGAAGATTATGTCCACCGCATCGGGCGTACCGGTAGGGCAGGCGCTTCCGGCATATCGATCAGCTTTGCTTCCGAAGATGATTCGTTCAACATCCCGGCAATAGAAAAGTTTTTGGGGCATAAACTAAACTGCGTTTATCCTCCGGAAGAACTGATTCAGCAGGTTAAAATCAACCAGGCATAATTTAGTTATTAACGTACATGTCTATTACAAGATTATAAAATCGGGAATCAATATTGTAATTTTGAAATCATGCAATCTTGTAATTAATTTTCTAAAAGAATCTTTACCATTTCCCGGTGAATAAGTCCGTTCGTAGCGAGGACTTTTTTTGTAAAGATGTCTGTCGGATTTCCGCTGAAGTCTGTAACCAAGCCGCCGGCTTCTTCTACGATTAGCTTGCCTGCACACATGTCCCACGGGTTCAAATAAACTTCCCAGAAGCCGTCGAAGATGCCTTGAGCGACATAGCAAAAATCAATCGCCGCTGAGCCGAGCCTTCTCATTGCACGGGATACAACGGTTAACGCCGAAAATTTTTCAAGTGCATGGTCCGGATTCTCCGAAATATTGTATGGAAATCCGGTAACGAGAACGGATCTTTTTATGTTGGCGTTCTTACTCACTCTTATTTCTTTACCGTTGGCAAAAGCTTTACCGCCCAACTCTGCTGAATAAACAACATCCCTCATTACATCGTAAACAACGCCCGCAACCGTTTCGCCGCCTTTCTGCACGCCGATTGATACCGAAAAGATAGGCAGACCGTGCGCAAAGTTTGTGGTTCCGTCGAGAGGATCGACCACCCAGATAAATTCCGAAGTATTTTTTGTTTCGCCGCCTTCCTCGGCAATAATCCCGTGGGAAGGATATTTCTTCTTTATAAATTCGGTTATTAATTTCTCCGAAGCCTTATCGATTTCCGTAACTAAGTTCGTCTCGCTTGTTTTAAACTCAACACTGAAGTTTGTTCCGAAACCGTTTCTAATAATGCTTCCCGCTTCTTTAGCTATTTGAATTACATCGTCTATCATAATTTCCCAAATTTTTTCCGCAAATATAAAAATATTTTAGGATTGACGATTGAAGAATGACAAACGTTGATTGAAAAATGACGAATCTTAAATTCCAAATTCGAAATAACCTTTGACCGATTTTTTTTAGTATTTTTTAATTCATCTTTTTTTCAGAAATTTGCTGTAGATAAAATTATCAAGCTGGAATTTAATCCCTCTATTTGCATACTTATCACATTACTGCAAAAACTTTAAATCCGGTTGTGACTAACTCACATCTAATATGATTATTATAATTAATATATTTGTGTCTTTAAAAGTAAGGATTTTAACGAAAACTAATTGTACATTATAGAATACGAAAGAAAAGTGAATGGAAGTAAATCTTAAACCTACCTCAGACTACAAACAACTCTCATTAGAAGATACCTTTAAATTATTAGAAGCGACTGAAAACGGATTAACAGGTGTGGAAGTTAATGACCGGCTTAATAAATTCGGTTACAACAAAACTGAAGAGAAGAAAAAAAATCCGATCGTGCAATTTGTTAGCAGGTTTTGGGGACCAATGCCCTGGCTCCTGGAATTCGCGATGATACTTTCGTTCTTTCTTAGTCACGAGGTTGAGGGAATAATTATTTTTGCTCTACTCGTCATTAATGCAATAATCGGCTTTATGCATACCCGCGGATCTCAAAAGGCGGTTGAGCTTTTGAAGCAGCGTCTTGCAATCGAAGCTAAAGTTTTACGAAACGGTGAGTGGAGTTTAATTGAATCAAGTGAAGTAGTTCCCGGAGATATTATTGTTGTTAAGCTCGGCGATATTATTCCCGCGGACGCAAAAATTCTAAGCGGCGAGCTTTCGATTGATGAATCGGCACTGACGGGAGAATCTTTACCTGTCGAAAGCAAGAGTTCCGATGTCGTTTATTCAGGTTCTGTTGTTCGGCAGGGTGAAGCGAGATGCATGGTAATCAATACCGGTGCAAATACGTATTTCGGAAGAACTGCGGAATTAGTTAAGATTGCCAAGCCTAAATCTCATCAAGAAGAGATTATGATGGCAATTGTAAAATACATGATGTACCTCGGCATAGCTGCCGCGATTGTCGTATCAGCTTACGCATTGATCATTCATGACAGCGTATTGCTTATCCTTACTTTTACTGTTATTTTCCTGATGGGCGCTGTGCCGGTTGCTCTTCCCGCCGTTATGACTATTGTTCAAGCTGTTACAGGGATTAAACTTGCTGAAGAAGGAGTGCTTGTAACAAGACTTGATTCTATAGAAGACGCCGCTTCAATTAGCATCTTGTGTCTTGATAAAACCGGGACTATAACTCAAAATAAATTATCTGTCGTAGATAGCGTTCCGTTCCCTGGATTCTCTAAAGAAAATGTTGCCTCGTATGCAAAGCTTGCATCGCGTGCCGAAGGAATGGACTTGATCGACACCGCTATTATTGAATATGCCAATAATAAAGGAGTAAATCATGCCGCAGACAAACAGATCGAATACACTCCGTTTAATCCTGCAATTCGAAGGACAGAAGCAATTATAGAATCCGGCGATATTAAGTATAGAGTTGTAAAAGGTGCAGCGCAGGTAATTATACCTATGTGTAAGAATGTCGATAAAACTCTTATGGATTTGGCAAATAAATCTATACATGAATTTTCTCAAAAAGGCTATCGTACAATCGCGGTAGCAAAATCCAAAGACGGCAAGCTTGATGACTTGATATTAGCCGGGCTTCTTCCTCTTGCCGATCCTCCGCGCCCCGATTCTAAAACAATGATAGAAGAAGCCAAAAAGCTCGGCGTTAAATCAATAATGCTTACAGGCGATAATATTTCTATTGCAAAGGAAATAGCGCAGCAGGTCGGTCTGGGAAATAACATTATCAAGCTGAAAGATATTGAAGGACTGACGCCTGAAGAACAAATAAAAGTTGTTAACGGGATAAGTGGTATTGCGGAAATTTATCCCGAAGATAAATATAAAATAGTTAAGCTGCTTCAATCCGAGGGCTTCCTGGTTGGAATGACCGGCGACGGTGTAAATGATGCGCCTGCATTAAAGCAGGCTGAAATGGGTATTGCTGTAAGCAATGCAACCGACGTTGCGAAAGCCTCGGCAAGCGTTGTGCTAACCGAATCCGGAGTAAGTGAAATTGTTGAAGGAATAAAAAGAAGCCGCGAAACTTACCAGCGTATGCTGACTTGGGTTATCAATAAAATTACAAAGGTTATCCAGGTGGTAGGAGTGCTTACAATCGGCTTCTTTATGACTCGGCAAATGGTGCTGTCGCTGCTTGGAATGTCACTGTTGGTTTTTGCTAATGATTTTGTTACCATGTCATTAGCAACCGATAACGTTAAGCATACCGACGACCCAAACAAGTGGGATATAAAGAACATTACCTTTGCTTCCCTGGTTATTGGAGTGCTGCTGGTTATTCAAGGGATCATTGCAATAATAATCGGCAGAGATTATTTCCACATGAATTTAAAAATGCTTCAAACCTTCATGATGCTGACGTTAGTATTTACAAGTCAGTTTAGAGTTTTAATAGTAAGGGAAAGAAAATATTTCTGGGAGTCTTTTCCGGGCAAGGCTCTGATGGCTTCAACCACAATAAGCATCTTACTGTTTGGATTGCTGGTATTTTACGGAATTTTCGTTTCGCCTCTAACGCTAACTCAGGTTTTGGTATCACTGGTTTTCTCCGCTCTGTTTACCTTTGCCATCGATATTCCAAAGTACCTTGCTTTCAGAAGGTTTGGGCTGTAGTTGAATAGCATTAAGAAGCTTTGATATTAATCGGTAATAAACTATTGTAATTATCAACTAAAATAGTTTATACTGGCTATGATAAAGTTCAATAAACTTCCTGAAAATGTATCCGAAAGACTGCCGGAATTAGTTTCATCAAGTATCTTCTCGAGCTAAAAAAATAAAAAAAGATAAAACGGGAGGATTTCTTTGAAGATGATTTGAATGCATTTGCAGCCGAAAGGCTTTTCCAAACTGCAATTGAAGTCTGTATAAACATAGGCAACAGAATACTTCCTCTTGAGCAGACAAGGCAGCCAATTCAGCCTCCGGAAAAATATTCCGACATTGCTTTACGACTGCGGCAAATAAGCCTAATTGATCAAAGCTTCGAAAAGATATTCACGAGGATGATAAAATTTCGGAATAGATTGGTGTACATTTACTGGGAGATAGATAGGGAAGAGCTATATTCATATCTTCAAAATAACTTAGGCGACTTTAACACATCCTTTTCGTTCATTACTGGTTATTTGAATAAGGCAGAAGAAAAATAAATTAAGGAGAATATTTTACCCTAAATATTTCCTAAGGATAAGCAGCGAAGCCGGGCACTCGCGCGCAAGCCTTTCATGCCGCTTGCTGAACAGAGAAGGCTCAAGCCCCCAAGTCTCTGAAAAGCCGACAACGACCAGGTCGTAGTCTCCTTTTGCAATTTTAATCGCGGTATCAACAGGCGAATTGCTTTCAACTGTCTGCAATTTTAAATGATCCTCAGGGAATTCTTCTATTCCGCCGATGTCTAACTCGTTGCTGCCGTTTTTCATCCCGGGATTTTCACCCTGTGAAATCTTACCGTTTTCTTTCGGCTTTACAATATGAAGCAGCGTTACGGTTGCATCAACATTAGCGGCTATTTGATGCGCTAAAGTTAATGCGCCTTTATCGTGAACTCCGTCTTTAAAAGGTACGAGTATATTCTTGTACGGCTTGAATTGTCTTTCCAGGTAAACACAAACATCCGCTTTTGCATTTCTCATTACCTCGTTAACGGTTCCGCTTAAAATACTTTCGCTTAAGATTGGCTTATGCCAGCCCATCAAAATAAGACTGGCTCCTTTAATTGCGGCAATCTGGATAATATCTTCGGCAGCATTCCTGGTTACAAAGGAAAGAGGACTGACGTTGATTGAATTCTCTTCAGCATATTTTAGCAGCGGCTGAAATGCTTCCAGAGATTTTAAATTGCCGTTCTCGTCGTCAAGATTTGTTATTGAAATTTCACTTCCTCTTATCAAGTGGAGAGGATAAACTTTCAATTCCTGTTTGGGTGCAATTACAGAGGCAATCTTAAGAAGCCCGGGACCTGACGACGGAAATGAAATAGGAATTAGAATTCTGAACTTTTGCTTTTCCTT
>JAJYIL010000038.1 GCA_021790055.1 Bacteroidota bacterium | reverse complement strand
GGGCTTGGTGCTTCTCATTGTAATTATTTTCCTTCTTAGAAAGAAGAAGGATTAGCACTGGATGCGGGATTCTCGATTCTAGATACTCGATAAGAGAAGATCGGTCTTCATTTGGGCATTCTATTGTTTTTTAATTGTTCATCCAGTATCGAGTTTGGAGCAACGAGCAACGAGATTGACTTGCCATAGGGTTTTATTTATATTTGACGTCTTAATTTTGAAATAATTGATAAATTGTGTCGCGCATGGCTGGTAGTGATTACAAGATTTTTTCGGGTAGCTCTAATTTGCCTTTATCGGAAAAGATAGCTCAGAAATTGGAAATGTCCCTTGGGGCTGTGGAATTAAAAAGATTTAGTGACGGCGAAATTTGGGCGAAATTTGGTGAAAATATTCGCGGTTCCGATGTATTTATTATTCAATCTACTAATCCGCCGGCTGAAAATCTTGTTGAGCTTTTGATAATGGTAGATGCTGCAAAAAGGGCGTCTGCAAAAAGAATTACCGCTGTTATCCCGTATTTCGGTTACTCACGTCAGGATAGAAAAGACCAGCCGAGAGTATCAATAACTGCAAAATTGGTAGCTAACCTGATTACTGTTGCAGGCGCGGATAGAGTAATGACGATGGACCTGCATGCTGCTCAGATTCAGGGCTTTTTTGATATACCGTTTGATCATCTTTACGGATCGTCTATCTTCAGCGGGATGTTCGATAAGGTGAAAAACAATCTCGTTGTCGTATCTCCCGATGTAGGCGGTATTAAAACTGCAAGGGCATATGCAAAGCGTCTGCATGCCGACCTGGTAGTTATCGATAAGAGAAGACCAAAGCAAAATCTTGCAGAGATTGTTCATATAATAGGTAACGTGGAAGATAAGGATATTCTTCTTGTTGATGATTTGATTGATACTGCCGGTACATTTGTCGGTGCAATTGAAGCATTGAAAAAGCATGGCGCAAAGAATATATACGGCGCCATAACGCATCCGCTACTATCTGGTCCTGCTATTGACAGGATAAACAAGTCTCAGCTAACAAAGCTTTATGTAACGGACACAATCCCGCTTCAAAAAAAATTAGACATGAATAAAGTTGAAGTAGTAAGCGCTTCCGGAATATTTGCCGAGGCGATAAGAAGGACTTATAATAATGAATCTATAAGTTCTCTGTTTGATATAGATAAAGGATAATTTTAGTCACTGGAGATAAAATGGAAAAAGTAAAATTAAAAGGCAATGTAAGAGAGAGCATTTCTAAGTCCTCGAGAAGTGAAATTCGCCGGAATGGAAGAGTGCCGGGAATTTATTATTCAAAACACGGCAGCCCTATCGCGCTTGACGTTGTTGAAAAGGAAATCAACCCACTGGTTTACACAAAGGAAACTCACCTGATTTCGCTTCAATTAAAAGATAAAGAAGAATTAGAATGCGTAATTAAGGATGTGCAATTCGATCCTATAACGGATAGAGTTGTTCATTTCGATTTGCTCGGTCTTACAAGCGGCGAAACATTTCAGCTTGAAGTACCGCTTCAATTTGTTGGAAGTCCTGTTGGTATTAAAGAAGGCGGAGTTCTTCAGACCTTACTGCATAAGCTGGAAATAGAATGCTTGCCAAAAGACATTCCTCAACATATAGAAATCGACATTCAAGATCTTAAGATTGGCGACGCAATTCACGTTAAGGATTTAAAGCTTGAGAATCTTACAATACTTAATCCTGAAGAATCAGTTATAGCCGCTGTAACTCATCCTAAGGCAGAAGTTGAAGCTCCGGCAGAAGGCGCAGAAGAAGCCCCTAAAGAGCCTGAAGTAATTGGAAAAGAAAAGACCGAAGAAGAAGAAAAATAATCGTATTATCAGTGCGCGTTATTTTTGGTATCGGTAACCCGGGAAGAAAATATCAGGACAACCGGCATAATGTAGGATTTATGCTTTTAGATTTTTTTGCAGGGAAACATGCTCTTTCTTTTAATCCCTCTAAAGGCAGTTACTACTCTTGCGAAGGTAAAATCGCCGGGAATGAATTTATTCTGGTTAAACCTACTACTTATGTTAATAACAGCGGTCTTGCTGCCTTAGAGGTTTTAGAAGGTTATAGATTAGTAGTTGATGATTTTCTAATTATTCATGACGATATAAATTTAGAAATCGCAACGGTCAAAGTAAAAATCTCAGGCAGCGATGGAGGTCATAACGGGCTTAGCTCTTTGATTTATAATTTCGCTTCCGATAAGTTTCCAAGAATAAGGATTGGCATCGGGAAAAGCTTTAGAAAGGGAGAAATGGCGGATTATGTGTTATCGGATTTTAACAATGATGAATTTGAAGATTTAAAAAAATCATTTGAAACAGGCAGCTTGCTTATCGATGAATTTATAAGCGGAGGAATAAAGAATTTACTTGATGCCAACAGTAAGATTTCAAGATTAAACAAAAAATTAAACAGCTCGAGCCCTGCCGGTAATAACGAAACTGAGTAAGGGCTAAGTTCTAATGATGTAAAAAGTGGCTATTATTATACATTAAAAGAATTAATTTGGTTTACGGAAATTTTCTTGTAATTTCAAATTCAAATACATAAATTAGCAACCGTTTTTAAGCAAATACATATTAACCCCTGCTCTCATCAATGAATGAGAGCCTAAAAGTCCATAGGAGGTAAAAGAACCGGATGAAACACAACGTATACGAGAGTGCGGTTATGATAAATGCTGCACTGGATGACGATCAGATAGAACAAATCATTTCACGAATCAGAGAATCCATAGTAAATAATGGTGGAGAGATTAGGGAAGTGGAAAAGTGGGGAAGAAAAAGACTGGCTTATGTTGTCAAAAAAAGCAAGATAGGCTACTATGTTTTCTTCAGATTTAACTCACCGTCAAATATAATTTCCAAGCTGGAAAGAAGCTACTCGCTTGACGAGCAGATACTAAGATATCTGACAATTAAGTTAGACAGCGATGCGGTTGAATACCTGGAGAAGAATAAAATTACACCCATTGTAGAGGATACAGATATTCCATCTGCTAAAGAGATAATTACTCCGGTGGTTGAAGATATCGATGAGAAATTGGAAGAGAGTGACGCTTAAAAGATAATTTCAGATAAAGTATGGAGGAGTAAAACCATGGCTGAATTGAAGATGCCCGAGATTAACTACGTTATTGTAGCCGGAAACTTAACCAAGGATCCTGTCTTCAGACAAACTACAAACAACACACCGGTAGTTAATTTTTCTATCGCTTCAAATAGAAAGTACAAGGATAGCACAAACAACTGGCAGGAGGATGTTTGTTACGTGGGCATTGTGGCGTGGAATAGGCTTGCCGAAAGCTGTAAGGAGAGGCTTAAGAAAGGCTCTGCAGTTCTTGTAGACGGCGAGCTTCAAAGCAGAAACTGGAAAACGGATGAAGGATTCAGCCGGAGTATAGTGGAAATAAAAGCCAGGCGGATACAATTCCTAAATAAGAGGTACCGGCTTAATGGAAACGGCAATGGCGATGGTTATGACTCCCAAATGGATGAAAACGACATCGTAATTGATGAAGAAGGTATCGAAGGCGAAGGATTAGATTATACCGAAGATTCATTCGATAAGTTTTTATCCAGCGAAGAATCGGATTTATTAAAATAATTTGGTGAAAAAATGAAAAAAGAAATCAAAGTAAAAAAGTTTTGCAGGTTTACTCAGAACAAAGTAAAGTACATCGACTATAAAGATGTTAAGATGCTGCAGAAGTATGTTACCGAACAGGGCAAGATAATTCCTAAAAGAATTACCGGTACCAGTTCAAAATATCAAAGAGAGCTATCGATAGCAATTAAACGCGCAAGGCACATGGCTTTGCTGCCTTATGTTTCCGATACCGTAAGATAAAACTATATAGGAGAAGAAATGAAAGTAATACTTAGGCAAAACCATGAATCTCTAGGTCAGGTTGGAGATGTAGTTGAAGTAAAGGACGGATTTGCGAGAAATTTTTTAATTCCCCGTAAGATTGCTTATGCTGCCTTGAATGGTAATATACATGCTCTTGAAGAGGAGAAGAAGACAATTGAAAAGAAGCTTCAGCAGGAAATCCGTGCAGCGGAAGCCCTTTCAACCGAGCTTGAGAAAGTTTCGGTTTCAATATCTGTGCAGGTTGGTGAAGAAGATAAGATATTCGGCTCCGTCACTACACAGATGATTGCGGATTCTCTAAAAGAGAAAGGCTTCGAAATCGATAAAAGAAAGATTGAAATTGAAGAACCAATTAAGGCTTTGGGCATATACGGGATAAGCATAAAGCTGCATCCGAGTGTCATTGCTAAAATTAAAGTCTGGGTTGTCCGGGAATAGTGTATCTAAGCGAAATGGGATTAAATGAAAAAAGGAAAGCAAGCCACTTTCCTTTTTTTATTAAAAAGCTTTACTATTCTTAATTACCTGGCTTTTATCTTATTTTCTCTCACGAGCTTTGCTATTACGGATGTGCCGTTTTTCGATACTGTCTTAACGGCGTTTGCAGATAATTTTACGGTTACAAATCTATTTAATTCCTGAACCCACATTCTTTTTTTCTGGAGGTTGGGTAAAAATCTTCTTTTCCTTCTGTTATGCGCATGCGAAACGTGGTTGCCGCTAACAGGTCCAATCCCGGTTACTTGGCATCTCCTGGACATTTAATTCTCCTTGAAATCTATTCCTATAAAAATTAAGGAGTAAATATAGCAAAATTTTCTTCAAAAAATAGTCTTCTTTTTAAAATATTTTTTATTTAACTCCTTTTATTTTTGTGATAAGAAGTAACCTGGACTAATTGCTATTGATAATTAATTTATTAATCTTATATTTGAATTAGAATTAAGGACATCCTTTACAAGGAGCCAATTTCATCTCTGCAAACCAAGTCTAAAATAAACTTTCATGCTTGAAAGGAGTTTTATATGGAATACTATGAGCTTCATCCAGAAAATCCTCAGCTTAGATATATAAACAAGGCTGTAGATATGCTGCGAAAAGGCGGTGTAATTATTTATCCGACAGATACTGTTTACGGAATCGGCTGCGACATTTTTAGTAAAGATGCTTTGGACAGAATCTTTTCGGTTAAGAACGATAGCAGTTCAAAGCTTTTCAGCTTTATCTGTTCTGATTTGAAAGATATTGCAAAGTATGCAAAGGTTTCCGATTCTGCTTATAGAACCATGAAATATCTTCTCCCCGGTCCTTATACTTTTATACTGCCGGCGGCAAAGCTTGTACCTAAAAAATTGTGGAGTAACAGGAAAACTGTCGGCATTAGGGTGCCGAACCATTCTGTTACTTTAAAGCTTGTTCAAGAACTTGGCAATCCCATAATTAGCACGAGCACAACAAACCGGAAGGGGCAAATATTAGTTGATCCGAACGAGATAAAAAATATTTTCAATCCGTTAGTTGATTTGATGCTTGCTTCGGGCAACCTGGCAGGCGACCCATCCACCGTAATTGATTTAAGCATGGATGAGCCGCAGGTCTTAAGAGTTGGCGCCGGCGACGTAAGCTTATTCGTTTAAAGAATTATTTTTTCCTGTGCACGTACGCTACCGAAGCCTGTTGAGTGGGCGTTATCAGTACTTCACTGATGTTTACGTGTGGCGGTCGCGTTACGCAAAATAGAACTGTCGCCGAAATATCTTCTGCCGAGAGCGGTTTCAAACCTTCGTAAACTTTTGCTGCTCTTGCTGTATCGCCCGAAAAGCGAACGCTGCTGAATTCAGTTAGAACCATTCCGGGATCAACCGTGGTTACGCGTATATTCTTCTCAAAGGTATCCAATCTAATCCCCTGTGTTAATGCATTTACCGCATACTTTGTAGCGCAGTAAACATTGCCGTTGGGATAAACTTCATGACCTGCAGTCGAGCCGATGTTGACTATATGTCCTTCCTTTCTATCCACCATTAGCGGAAGGATTTGTCTCGTTACAAACAATAGCCCTTTTACATTCGTATCTATCATTTCTTCCCAATCTTCTGTTTTGCCTTCGTAAATTTTATCCAGACCCCTTGCCAAGCCGGCGTTGTTTACAAGGATATCAATTTTTTTCCATTCATCCGGAAGCGAAGATATAGACTGCTTTACATCATTAAGATTCCTAACATCTAATTCGAACGAAAGAACTTTGACGCCGTATTTTTTCTTTAATGATTCCGAAAATTCGGTAAGTTGATTTACTCTGCGGGCTGTTAAAATTAATGAGGCTCTTTCTTTGGCGAATTCTTCGGCACATGCTTTTCCTATCCCGGAAGAAGCGCCGGTTATAAATGCTATTTTATTTTTCAATTGATCCATTAAATAATCCTTAATTTGATTTCAGATTTTTTTCTTATTGATGACAGGGATAGATTTTCTAATCCGTTTGGTCAAAACATTTATGTAAGCAAGGAGAATAATCAAAACAAAGAACATGAAGATAAGCTTTTGGTTGTACGATAGGCTTTCATCATTCAGAAACCGTGTCCAATCGGTAGCGAATGAAAACGGCAGGAGCACGGAAAGGATTCCCATAAAAGAGGCAAAGATGATGTAGCCTATATTGATAAGCTGGAAAACAATTATCGAGCCTCTTACATGGTCGTTGGAAGCTTTATTCAGCCATAGGAATGACGCTTCGATGAAAAGTATGCAGGCAAGAAATGGTGTTACCGTTACTGCGGCAATAGTAAAGAAGCTGTTCAGATTCCCAACCGGTAGAATTACATCCAGCTTTAAGCCATGTAATTTAATGTTGACGTCTCCGTTGATAAAGAGATGAGCGGCAATAATCTTTATCGCTTCGGATAAATACATCACGGATATTATTCCGGCGATTAGTCCGAGCGCTACTGCAATTGTTTTTTTGTTCAAACAAACCTCCCGTGAATTTCAGCTCCGCAATTATAACATTTTCCATCCATTATTTTGTAAGAAAGGACCGAATGCCAGTCGCGTTTTATTAAAGGAGCTTTGCAGTTATAACAGTAAGTTGTCTGACCTTTACTGCTATGAACGTTTCCGACATAGCAGTATCTAATTCCTAGTGAAAGTGCTATCTCCCTGGACATCTCAAGAGTTTGTGCCGAAGTTTTTTCTTTGTCCCACATTTTAAAATCAGGATGGAACGCCGTAAAGTGAAGCGGTACAGAATCGCCGAGATTTTTTAATATCCATTCACATTCCTGCTTTACCTCTTCCGCCGAATCATTTTCATCCGGGATTTGAAGCGTCGTAATTTCGAACCAGACATTCGTTTCATTCCTCAACCAAACTAATGTATCAAGAACGTCTTTCAAATGTGAGAAGGTCAGCTTGAAATAAAATCTTTCCGTGAAGGCTTTCAGGTCGACGTTTGCCGCATCAATATATTTATAAACATCTTTTCGTGCATTCTTGTCGATATAACCAGCAGTTACCATCACCGTCTTTATTCCTTCTTCACGGGCTGTCTTAGAAATATCAATTACATATTCGCCAAAGATTGTCGGGTCGTTGTAAGTAAAAGCAATTGACGGAACGTGATACTGTTTTGCAAGATTAACCACATCTTCCGGAGATACGCTAAGAGAATTTAATTCGTCAAGCTTTGCTTTGCTGATGGACCAGTTTTGGCAAAACCTGCAGCCGAGGTTGCAACCCGCTGTTCCAAAGCTAAGCACCTCGGTACCCGGGTAGAAATGATTAAGCGGCTTTTTTTCAATCGGGTCAACTGCAAATCCGGTTGGATGTCCGTAACCGGTTGTATAAAGCTTTCCGCCGTGGTTTTGCCTGATATAACAGAATCCAGGCTGACCTTCTCCAATCTTGCAATATCTCGGACAAAGAGTGCAAAGAATTTTTCCTTTCTCTGCGGGCTTCCACCAATCGGCTAATTTTGTTTCGCTCATTTCCATAATTTTTTTATTATACTAAACAATTTGTCAAATCGTTTCGAACCGAAGCCAGTTTACCCGGCTCTTTTCGGAGTATGGCGCGCCTGCTGTAAACATTACCACATCTCCTTCTTTTACAAGACCTTCATCAAGAATAAGCTTCTTCGCCTTATCTATTGTAATATGTTCCTTATCTATTCCTTCCATGAAAAGAGAAGTAACGCCCCAACGCAGGCAAAGGTTATTCATTGTATCGAAGCTGTTTGAAATTGCAATAATCTCAGACTTCGGTCGGAACTTTGCAAGATTTTTTGCCGTTCTTCCTTTGAATGTGAAGACTACAATTGCAGCGGCATTTACGTGCCTGCTGATTGACGCAATCGCCCTTCCTGTCGAGTCAAAAAGATTTTCTTCAAGCTTTTGCGGAATAACAAAATCTTCATCCTTCAACGGAACTAAATACGGTGCGGTATTGTAAATAATATCATTCATTATTTTAACAGACTGAACCGGAAATTTTCCAACCGAAGTCTCTGCACTCAGCATTACAACATCGCTGCCATCCAGTACCGCATTCGCTACGTCGGAGGCTTCTGCCCGAGTCGGAATCGGGTTGTGCACCATAGACTCCAGCATTTGTGTTGCGGTAATTACAAGCTTACCGGCAGCGTTACACTTTTTTATAATCGACTTTTGAATTACCGGGACTTCCTGCGGCAGTAATTCAACTCCAAGATCGCCCCGCGCAACCATTATACCGTCGGCTTCTTCAAGAATTTCATCAAAGTTATCGACCGCTTCTTTCTTTTCAATCTTTGCTATAATCTGTTTATCAATATTCTTCTGCCTAAGCCATTCGCGGAGATGAATAATATCCTTTGCCGATCTGACAAAAGATAATGCTATGTAATCAACCCTCCTATTGATATTGCGATTGCTATCGAGAAGCGCAAATTCAATATCACCGAAATCCTTTTCAGTTACTGCCGGTGTTGAAAGATTCATACCGGGAAGATTCATTCCCTTTTTCGGCTTGAGTATGCCGCCGTTTTCAACAACACAGATAACCGAATCTTCTTTCTTCCCTGTTATTCTAAGTCTGATAAGTCCGTCGTCAATCAAAATTGCTTCGCCTACTTTTGAATCGTTGGGAAGCGGTTTGTAAGATGTTGAAATTAATTCTTTAGTTCCTAATATTTCTTTTGTTGTAATTTCAATTTTGTCTCCGTCTAAGATTTCAATTTCCGGCTGATTCAATTCCCCGATTCGAATCTTTGGTCCCTGCAGATCCATTAATACAGCTAACGGAATTTTTTCATCCTTGCATGCCGAATTTATCTCATTAAAAATCTTGTCAAAGAACGAATAGTCGCCGTGTGAAAAGTTCAGCCGCACTCCATCCATCCCTGCTTCCATTAATTTTTCAATCATCTCAGCGCTGGCAGCAGCCGGACCGAGCGTGCAGAGAATCTTTGTCTTCGCCTTTGTGTCGCTTAAAATAATTTTAACTCCTTTTCTTTTTCTTCTTTACTTCAGTATGATTTTCATTATTTGTCTTCTGCGCTCTGGATTTTGCATAAAGCTCCTTTATCTTTTTCTCTACCAAATCGAAAACGCTGTTCTCTTCATAAACTCCTTTTGCGTCGCGCTTACCGGATTTTATGCCGGTTAGGATTTCAATTCCTTCTTCAACTCTTGTAATTGTGTAAATATGAAACTGACGATTTCTGACTGCTTCAATTATTTCTTCGCGCAGCATTAGTTCCTGGATATTTTGCACCGGGATTATTACGCCCTGCTTGCTGTTTAATCCGCGCTCTTTGCAAACATCAAAGAATCCTTCAATTTTTTCATTTACTCCGCCGATTGGCTGCACATCTCCCTTTTGATTCAACGAGCCTGTTACTGCAATTGATTGATTTATCGGCAGCCCTGAAAGTGTAGACAACAGCGCAAATATTTCTGCGCACGAAGCGCTGTCGCCGTCTACCGTTCCGTAAGACTGCTCGAACACTAAGTTGGCGTTGAACGACAGCGGCAGATTTTGTCCGAATGTTTCTCTGAAATAGCCGGAAATTATAAGCACGCCTTTGTTGTAATGTCTTCCGCTCATGCCGGCTTCTCGCTCAACATTTATTATGCTGCCGCTGCCCAGCGAGACGGTTGCGGTTATTCTTGTCGGGCTTCCGAATGAATAGAAGTCTGCGTCGAAAACAGCGAGACCGTTTATCTGCCCGATTCTTTTGCCATCGACATCAATTAAAACCATTTTCTCGGTTATCATTTCGTTTATTTTTGATTCGAGCAGACCGTGCCTTTCTTTTCCGGCTTCGTAAGCCTTTTTTACCTGAGCCGCACTTACAATTTTATATCCGTCGTCGATAGCCCAGAAGTTCGCTTCGCGTGCGATGTCTGCAATCTGTGAAAACCTTGCTGTAAGCTTATTTTTATTGCCGGCAAACTTGGCTCCGATTTCAATTAAATAGGCAATAGCGCTTTTATCAAA
Organism: Bacteroidota bacterium; assembly: GCA_021790055.1. Classification (GTDB taxonomy): domain Bacteria; phylum Bacteroidota; class Ignavibacteria; order Ignavibacteriales; family Ignavibacteriaceae; genus FEN-1297. Next base: position 1,729 of record JAJYIL010000038.1, on the reverse strand, counting down.
CTCCAGCAGATTCTCTTCTTTAATTAATTTTTTGATTACTCTCGCATACTGAATAAGGACCTCATCGTTTCGTTTGATCTCATAATCGAAATCTGCCTTCACTTTAAAAATCTTTTTGAAGTCGTCTTCGTAGGCAGCAAGAAGGGAATAGATATAATCGTTGCCGATGAGGATTACCTTTGTATCGATGTCGATTGGCTCGGGCTTTAATGTTGATGGTGCAATCTGAAAGTATGAATGCGAGTCCTGGATTTCAAGCTTGCGGTAGGTTAGAATTCTCTTTAGCGTTTTCCAGACGCCGGGCTCATCGTACAAGTGTTTAAAATTCAAGACAAGGTAGCCGCCGTTTGCACGCAGCAATGAGCCGGCTTTAATTTTTGTAAAGTCGCTGTACCAGCCGCCTCGGCTGTCGTATATCTTTTCAATTGTTCCGAAGAGGTTTACGTGAGTCGGTGAAGTTTCAATAACTACCGGGCAGTCTCTTGATTCGCTGTTGTCGAGGATAATATTCACTTCGTATTCTTTAAAGTAATCGATTTGAAATCCTTCCGCGGAGATTTCGCCTTCGGGCTTCATTCCTTTAAATACTTGAAGATTGGAAAGAATGCTTTCTTCAACCTGGTCAATGTAGTCCTGTACTTTTTTATCATTGTACTTTTCGCGAAGGTTCTCGATTGCGCCCTTCACGATTACTGATGCGGTTTCTCTTTCCAGCTTAACGAGCCTGTCCTGGAATTCTTCGCTGAGCTTTAATCCTTTCTTGAAGAGCGTCTGAAGATCCTGTTGGTTCTCATTATACTTTTTCAAAATGTCTTTAGCGTTATCTTCAGTCAACTTTCCTTGCTTAACGAACTCTTCAAGCTGGTAAATCGGAACTGGCTTTTCATCGATTATAGGGAAGATATCCGGTCTTGCATTCTCGCCAACCTTAACCTGACCGAGAGAGAAATTTTCTTTCTTCAACTTCCCTTCAAAAGCAGTCATTAAAGATTGTTCTTTTTCATTGTAATTCGCAATGATTTTCTTCTTCCTGTTTATGTAAGCTTCAGTTTCTAGAGACTGCGGTATTCTTTTCTTTAGAACTTCAATTGTGGACGAAAGGTCTTGAGTGAAATATTTTGCCTTACCGATCTGGAATGTTAGAAGGACAGGTCTATCCGGGTCTTTAAAATTATTTACGTATGCATAATCAAAAAGCGGCGGGCAGTGAGAACTGATTGTCTCGAGCATCTTTTTTACTGTGGTTGCTTTGCCTGTGCCCGAGAGACCGGCGATGAAGATATTATAGCCGGGGCTTCGTAAATCTACGCCAAGTTTTAGTGCCTTAAGTGCTCTCTCCTGTCCAATGATTCCTTCAATTGGCTTCAGATCAACTGTCGAATCGAATTCAAAAATATCCGGATTACATGTCCATCTTAAATCTTCCGGCTTAAGTTCTTTCGGTTTAGGTGGTTTTGGATATGCCATGTCTCGCCTGCTGTTTGTTAATTTTAGAGAACAGATTTATTGATCAAAAAGATTCTTAGAAAAAATTCTGTAAGAAAATCTAACCATTATTGGGATGAATTTCAAAATAATCGACTCTTGATTTTATTGTGTTTACAGTTTATCGGTATTTCCGAAAGTATTTTTATATGAATTGCTTATTTTTGCAAATGATTTTTAACAAACTTGACTGCTGAATTATGGAAATAGAGTTAGCCAGAGAAAACTTCCCTTATCTTAAGTA
>JAJYIL010000037.1 GCA_021790055.1 Bacteroidota bacterium | reverse complement strand
TTTTGAGTCCGGTGATATTATTGCGGGTAATGCGATGTATCCCGTAATTCAAAACCATCAAGGCGGTTTTACATTATGGAATCCCTTTATCTTTTGCGGGATGCCTGCTTATGCAATCGGCACACAGTTCCCGTGGTTTAATATTATTGCAGACGTATATACAGCAATCAGGTCGCTATTCTCTATCTTCTTTTCAGTTGATTATGCGAAATGGAGCTTTTATTTAATAATCCTCGCTATTACCTCATTCCTTTTAATGAAACATATTACGAAGAATACCCTGGTGAGTTTATTTACTGGAATTGCTACAGCTTTCAGCACCGGTATTATTGTCTTCTTATTTATCGGTCACGTAACCAAATTAACTTCGCTGTGTATGTTTCCGCTTATCTTTCTCATGATGATTAGAATGAAGGATAAAATAAAGCTAATTGACTTTTTAATCCTTATAATTTCTATACAGATAATGCTGGAAGGATTTCACGCTCAAATTATATTTTATATTTTCTTATCGGTCGCTTTTTATTTTATTTACTTCTTTATTAGCGCCTTGTACAAGAAGGACAAAAACAATCAAAAGAATCTTCTCAGGGCTGCCGGATTATTTGCTGCAGCCGCTTTAATTGCCTTGTTGATTCAGTCAGACAGCATTACTCAGGTCTACCAATATACTCCTTATTCTACCAGAGGAGGAAAAAGTATAGCTGAAACAAGTTCGGGTCAAGAAAATTCTTCATCGTCTGCTTACTATGAATATCATACGATGTGGTCATTTTCACCCGGAGAAGTATTAACCTTTATTGTCCCTTCATATTATGGTTTTGGAAATTCAACTTATCAAGGTCCGCTGACTAATGACCAGCCGTATAACGTAAATACTTATTTCGGACAAATGGAGAGCGTGGATGTTGCAATGTATATGGGAGTGCTTGTATTCTTCCTTGCATTATTCGGTATTTTTACAATGTGGAAAGAACCGTTTGTACGGTTTCTTACAATACTGACTGCACTTTCACTTTTAATTTCATTTGGCAAAAACTTTTCTCCTATCTTTAATTTATTTTTCTATTACTTCCCTCTCTTCAACAAATTCCGGGTGCCGGTAATGATTATTGTTTTGGTTCAGTTAAGCGTTCCGATACTTGCCGGTTTCGGTTTGATGAAAATTATTTTATTGCGGGAGACGAAAGAAATAAAATTAATAAAGCTTATAAAAAATACAGCTTATGCATTCACTGCTATTTTCATCTTATCTGTATTGCTGAAAGGAAGCATAGGCGATTGGTTCTCAGGAAGAATCTCCGACTTTATAAGTGCAATTCCTCAATCTCAAGCTAGAGAAGCACAGTATTTTACGGCGTTTACACCTTACATAACCGATATGTTTACCGGAGATCTGTTAATTGCCTTTGGTATCCTTACCGTGGGATTCTGGACGGCATATTCTTACATAAACTTCAAGATCAGCAGAGATGTTTTTGTGACAATAATAATTTGCCTTACAATAATCGATCTGTTCAGAATTGATGCTAGGGGTGAAAAGTACGTAAGCAATCCAGACATCAAAAATCTTTTCCAGGAGCCGGATTACGTTAAGGTTATTAAAAAACAGGATGATAAAAATCCTTTTAGAATTCTTAACATTAAACAAGACGGCTCGCTTGGCTCCGTCAACAACAACGCAAACTATAATGCTCATTTCCTGCTGGAAGATTTTTACGGCTACTCAGGCATAAAGCCGCGTTCGTACCAGGATTTAATTGATGTCATCGGTCCCGTTAATCCAACTCTCTGGAGAATGCTGAACGTAAAATATATTGTCGCAGACCAGCAGGTGCCTTTCCCCGGATTAACCAGCATATATCAAAACGGCAAGGAAATAGTATATAAAAATGATAGCGCACTTCCCAGAGCTTATTTTGTTAATAAAGTCGAATTAACTAAGAATGACCTGGGCATTTTAGATGATATCAAAAACAATACTTTCGATCCCAAGAGCATAGCATTTGTCGATGTCAAAATACCGAATATTGAAGTGCCGGATTCAACCGCTCACATAAGTATATCTGAATATATGGATGAGACAATTAAGCTTAATGCTCACGCAAGCGGAAATAATTTTCTATTCCTCGGCGATACTTATATCCCGACCGGTTGGAAGGCGTTTATTGACGGAAGTAAAACGAAGATTTACAAAACAGATCATGGCTTCATGGGAATCATTGTACCTAAGGGTGATCATAAAATCGAGTTTAGATATGCACCAACCAGCTTTTATATTTCTAAGTACATAGCACTTTCGTTAAGCTCATTAGTAATTCTAGGATTAGTTATTTCCGTCGCAATGGAATTGATTAAAAAGAAAAAGAGACTGAAACCTGCTGTACAGGTTTGATATATCTTCTAATATGTTATAGATAATAAATGCTTGACCATATTAAAAGCTTTTTACGGCATTCGGTAGTTTACAGTATTAGTAACGTTGCTGTGAAAGCAATGGGAGTTATTTTACTGCCTCTTTACACAAAGTTCATTAGTCTTGAAGATTTTGGCAAGCTTGCAATTATTGAAGTAAGTCTTTCTATTGCGGTAGAAATTTTTCTTCTCGGTCAGGGACAATCAATAATAATGTTTAATGACCTTGATGAATTTAAAGAAAGACTGAACTCGATTTTCTTTACTCTTTTTATCATGCTGTCCGTACCTGCCTTGATAATATTTGGCTTGATTTTTTTACTACAGCCTGCTTTGCCTAATCTTTTATACATAGCTCCCTCGAGCCTGGTTTATATTAAGCTTGGTGTTATAATAGTTTTTCTCAGAGTGCTTAATACTTTCTTTCTTGAAAAAATAAGAGCCGACCAAAAACCTTTGAAATATACAATAACGAATGTATCCAAGCTCTTTATTTCGCTCGGCTGTATAATTATTTTTATTGCAGTGTTGAGGTATGGTATTATGGGAATTCTTTACTCATACCTAATTGCAGAATCAATCATTTTCATATACTTGTTATCCACAATGTTGAGGCAAATGAAAGCGAAGATAGAAAAAAGCATTATTTCTATTGCTTTGAAGTTTGGAGTCCCTCTAATATTTTCTTCCATTGCTTATATGATTCTTAACGTGAGCGATCGATACATGATTAAGTATATGGACGGCAACAGTTCGGTTGCGCTTTATGATCTTGGATATAGAGTTGCCGGAACTCTTAATATGTTTTTGATTATGCCGTTTACACTTAGCCTTATGCCGAATGCATATAAGATGTTCGGCACCCCCGGCGATAAAAGATATTACAGCAAGTTAATGACCTATTTATGCTTTACCCTGGTTTGGGGAGGGCTTGTCCTTTCTTTATTTGGCGAAGAACTTATAAAGTTTTTTTCTCTTAATCCAGATTACTGGCCATCATATCATGTCGTTCCTATTATCGTTTTTTCTTATGTCTTTAGCGGATTACTTTTAATGGCGTTGCTTGGACAATATTTGACGAAAAATACAAAGAGTATAGCTTATTACACTGTTCTTGCCGCAATTTTAAATATTTTACTTAATATAATCTTTATCCCTAAGTACGGATATATTGCCGCCGCTTATACGACGTTAGTTTCATATTTCGCTTTGTTTGTGGTTTCTTATTTAATATCAAACCGGTATTATCCGATTCCATTTGAAATAAAAAAGCTATTACAGATTTTTGTAACCGGAATCGTAGTTTATTTGGCAGTTTCTGTGTTAAGAACCAATAATTCTCTTATTGAAATTTTAATTAAGCTTCTGGCAATAATAATTTTCCCTTTCCTTCTTTATTTTTGGAAATTCTATGAGAAGCAAGAAATAAATGCCATTACCGGATTTTTGATAAAATGGAAAAACTTAAAAGAATGGAAAAGCTATATTCAGCAGAAGCCGCTTAAGTGATCAATATGTTTGATAATCTGAGAAAAAATAAAATTATATTATCGTTATACTATTTTTATAAAAGTCTTGGTGAATTTTTCAGCTTCGGCATTTTTGCCTACGCTGCAAACCTTACCTGGTTTATTAAGGATTATATTTCTTTAAAAAAGAAATCAAAGAACAAAGTAACTCCATTCAGAGTTCATGCTCTGTACCCAAATTTGCGGGATAAAACTTCTTTTACCCCGGTCGATCCAGTCTATTTCTTACAGGACACATGGGCTGCAAAAAAAATCTTTGATATTAAGCCGGCAATACATTACGATGTTGGAAGCTCTGTAAAGACCATGGGTATTTTATCCCAGTATGTACCGGTTGTAATGATTGATATTAGACCAATCGGTATATCACTTAATAACATGGATTTTAAACAAGGCACAATATTAAAGCTTCCGTTGGAAGATAATTCAATTGCATCTATTTCTTCACTTTGTGTAATTGAACATATCGGTCTGGGCAGATACGGCGATCCGATAGATGAATCCGGAAGTGAAAAAGCAATAAAGGAATTATGCAGAGTGACGAAGCCTGGAGGATGCATTCTTTTCTCGGTTCCGGTTTACCGCGAGAACTGCATATTATTCAATGCCCATAGGATGTTCGAGAGAGTTTATATTCTTGACCTTTTCTCGGAATGCTATTTACAAGAAGAGAAATACATCCTTGGTAATGCTCTAAATGATAGCTTCATCGACTCTGAAAACTTTCAGGTGGGACTTTTTATGTTTATAAAAAAATAAAAGAAAACCGATATGTTTTTCCCTCAGCTAATGAATATTAAAAATTCCGATAAAGTATTGGAGATTGGTCCAGGTGCTTATCCATACTGGCGATCGGATGTTCTTGCCGATAAGTTTGACAGCAATGACGAAGTGGATTTAACTCAGTTTGGAGGTAAGGCATTGAACACAAAGGGTAAGCCGCTTTATAAGATTATTGACAATAAACTTCCTTTCGAAGATAAAGAGTTTGATTACACAATTTGCTCGCATGTGCTTGAACACGTGCCGGCATACGATTTACCTATGCTGATAAAGGAAATAATGAGAGTTTCTGCTAAATCATATATAGAATTTCCACGACCGATGTACGACTTTGTTTATAATTTTGAAGTGCATCTTAATCTTCTTGATATTGTCTCTGGAGAAATTGTTTGTATATCCAAAGAAAACACTAACATAAACTTTCTCAAAAGATTTCAGGATTATTCGCTTTACCTTAGGAAAAGAAATCTTTTTTCTATTGAAGAACCTTTCTTACCCTTAATTGCTGTTGGTTATGAGTTCACGGATAAAATTCCTCTAAGGATTGTTAAGTCCGAAGATGAATTTTGGGAAATTATATATTCAAACGATTATTTTATTGAATCACCGTCATATTTTTGGCGATTAAAAAATAAGATTAATTTAGGGAGATTATTTAGAGCGTTAAATAAAAAGAATAGTAATAATCAATAGTTACTTATATAATATGCTGCATATTAAAGATGAAAATAAAACCAGCAAGCGTTTACGGAGTATAATATACACAATTTTCAATCGTCTTGAGAATAACAACAATGCTGTCTTTTCTTCCAACGGCGAAGAATCTTTCCTTGATTCATATTTAAGTGACAACGTAAAAGTTGTTTTTGATGTGGGCGCGAATATCGGTGAATATTCCGGATTGCTGTTGAAAAAATCCAAAGCACTGGGTAAAGACATTGAGCTGCATATATTTGAGCCGCTTTCCGTATGCTTTAAAAAGATTGAAAATGAATTTTCAAATGAAAAAAAAGTTTTTGCAAACAATTTTGGTGTTTCCGATAATGAAACGAGTACCGAAATCTATTTCGATGTGGAAGGCAGTTCTTTTGCCTCGCTTTATCAGAGAGACCTACAAAGCTTAAACAAAGAACTCAATAAAAAAGAAAAAATAAAATTAAGAAGGCTGGATAATTACATAAAAGAAAAAAATATTTCCGGTATTGATTTGCTTAAGATTGATGTTGAAGGTCATGAAGTAAGCGTGCTGAAGGGTATTGGCAAGTTTTTGTCTCCGGATTTTATAAATGTAATTCAGTTCGAATATGGCGGCGCAAATTTAGATTCCCGGACGTACTTGAAAGATTTATATGCTATTCTGAAGAATAAAGGATATATAGTCTGTAAAATTATGAAGAACGGGATTCAGCCAAGAGAGTATGAAAGTAAAATGGAAAATTTTCAGTATGCAAACTATCTGGCAATTAATCCGGCTTTGATAAATGATTGAACTGAAGCCAGATATTTGGAATAAATTTATATGCCCTGAATGTAAATCGTCGAATGTTGAAGTAAAGGACGTGGCATTCCCCGGGATTCATATACTTGCTGATTGCAGGTGCTGCAACTGCAATACGTTGTTCTACTCCGACTTCCCGACTGGTCATGCTTTGTTCTACCCAGTAAGCTTTAATAAAACTACCCTAAATTTATACGCGGCGGACAATATAAATTGGTTTTATAAGCCACTTATTAATTCTTACAGTGAGAAAAATAACTTGCCGGTTGAAGTTCATAAAAAAGAATATAAAAAAACCGATAAAATCATTTTGCTGAATTGCATTGATTACCTGTACGGTCATGTTCTGTTAAAGCTTTTTAATGCCCAGGAATATCTTGAAAGGTATAATGACTTCGGCTTAGTTGTTATTATCCCCCGGCAATTTGAGTGGCTGGTGCCTGATGGTGTTAGTGAAATTTGGAGTGTGGATATAAAACTTTGGCAAGCAAAAGATTGGTTTGTCGCTCTGGATTCATTTATAAAGAATGAATTGAAAAGATTTTCAAGAGTCTATCTCGGTCTTGCCTTTTCTCATCCGGAACCAGGTAAAATAATCATTGAAAAATTTACAGGCACCAAGCCATTTGACATTCAGGAATTCGGCAAACGAAGTCCGACAATAACATTTATTTATAGAGAAGACAGGCTATGGACATCAGGAAGAATTTCATCTTATTTAGCTGAAAGAGTAAATCAAATTCCGTCGGCTAAATTACCCAGGAAAATTTTAATCTTCAGGCAAAATAAAAAAATAATTAAGACTTTCCGGTTATTAAAAAGAATGCTGCCGCAAGCTAATTTAAATGTTGTTGGATTAGGAACCACGAGTAATTTTCCGTTTTTTATTAATGATCTTAGAAAAAAAAATGTTGATGTTGAAGTTGAAAAGCACTGGTGTAAAACTTACAGCCAAAGTCATCTTGTAATAGGAATACACGGTTCAAATATGCTTTTACCAACGGCACTTGCCGCAGGCTTTGTTGAACTGCTTCCTCAATCAAGAGAGGGTAATATTTTGCAGGATATCGCAAGACCGGTTTCTAATCGAATGGATTTTTTTCTTTCCAGGTTTTGCGATGAGCATATTAGCCCTTCCGGCTTAGCAACAATGGCTGCTTCAATTATAAAAACTTTTCCCGAGGCATATATTAGATATCATAGCTCTTTCCTTGAGCATAAGATTTATGAAGATATTGGAAAGTGGAAAACTGATGTCAAATAATTTAGCTCCAATAGCGTTGTTCGTTTATAACAGACCTGAACACACAAGAAGTACGGTCGAAGCGTTAAGTAGAAACATGTTGGCTGACGAGTCTGAGCTATTTGTCTTTTCCGATGGAGCAAAAAACAATGGGGATGAAAAAAATGTTGCTGAAGTAAGAAAATATATTCAAGGTATCAAAGGATTTAGAAAGTTTTATATAACAAATAGTGAAAAGAATCTCGGACTTGCCAATTCAATTATATCAGGAGTAACTTCGGTTATCAACAAATATGGAAAAATTATTGTTTTAGAAGATGATCTTATAAGCTCTCGAGATTGTCTAACGTACTTTAATCAAGCACTAAGTTTTTATAAAAGCATTGACAAAGTTTATTCTGTCGCAGGCTATTCTCCTCCGGTAAAAATTCGTCAGGATTATGGATATGATACCTACTTAATTCCCACAAGATCCGCATCCTGGGGATGGGCAACCTGGAAAGAAGTTTGGGACAAAGTAGACTGGGAAATGAGAGATTACAAAACTTTTAATAATTATATTTACGCTCAAAAAAAATTCAATTATATGGGAAATGATATGACCGGAATGCTAAGAGCGCAAATGCAGGGGAAAATTAATTCCTGGTCTATCAGGTTTGATTATCACCATTTTAAAAATGAAGCATTCTGTGCATACCCGGTTCAGTCAAGAATTATGAATATTGGAATGGACGCGACCGGTACTCATTCAGCAATTACTAACTATTTTAATGTTAGTCTTTCAGAAGAAAACAAAACTGAATATAAATTTGGTGTTGAACAGGACCCAGAAATTATGGAAGAGTCTAGAAAATTTTATAATCGAAATTTAAGTCTTACAAATAAAATTAAGGCTAAAGTAAAAATAATTAAACATAGTATGACAAAAGGACAATAGTTAACAATGCAAAAATTTCCAAGACAAATAGGCGTAGGCGGATTGTTTTTATCTGATTACGAGAAGCAGCTTGTGAATGAAGTTTTGGATTCTAACCAATTAACTTATGGACCGATGACAAAAAAGTTCGAGTCCGATTTCGCAAAGTCTCATAATTGCAAGTTTGGACTTTTTATGAACAGCGGTACTTCAGCTTTGCATATAGCCTTAGCAGCTTTGAAAGATATGCACGGCTGGAACGATTATGATGAAGTTATTGTTCCGGCGGTAACTTTCGTTGCAACAAGCAACATTATCCTTCACAACAATATGGTGCCTGTTTTTGTCGATGTAGAACCGGATACTTTTACAATTGATCCTAAAAAGGTTGAAGAAAAAATTACAAGAAAAACAAGAGCAATTATTCCTGTGCACTTGCTCGGTATTCCTTCAAGCATGGAAATTATAATGGAGCTTGCGAAGACTTACCGGTTAAATATAATTGAAGACTCTTGTGAAAGCATGTTTGCAACTTATAAAGGTCAATCTGTCGGAAGCATGGGAGACATTGGCTGTTTCTCTACCTATGTCGCTCATTTCCTTGTTACTGGAGTTGGAGGCTTTGCAACAACAAACAACCCCGACCTTGCAGTAGGAATGCGAAGTCTTATGAATCATGGAAGAGACAGCATTTATATAAGCTCAAAAGATGACCAGGGAGTTGAGGGCGAGAAGTTGGAAGAAATTATCGCAAAGCGATTTTCGTTTATCCATGTCGGTCATTCATTCAGATGTACGGAAATGGAAGCAGCAATTGGTCTTGGTCAATTGGCGCGCGCTAAAGAAATTATCAGGAGGAGGAAAGAGATTGCCGATAAGTTAACGGAAGGTTTAGCACCGCTGCAGGAGCATCTGCAATTGCCTTCGTGTCCGCCTGACAGAACACATTCCTATATGCTTTATGGAATTGTGGTTAAAAATTCTCATAAGAGGGATCTGGTAAATTATCTGGAAAGCTTAAATATCGAAACGAGGGATTTACTCCCCCTTATAAATCAACCTATCTATAAAAGATTATTTGGTAACTTGGAAAAAGATTATCCTGCTGCCAGGAAGATAAATAATTCAGGTTTTTATATTGGATGTCATTCATACATGACCAATGAAGAGGTTGATTTTATAATCGAAGCTTTCCATAGCTTTTATAAAAAATAATGATTAGGCTATGCAAAGACCGAGAACAAAGGAAGATTTTAATAAGTGGTATTACGAAAATAATGACGATCCTTGGGGTTATAAAAACCGTAATATTCAATCCAGACTGCAAGAGTCTCTGAATTTTATTTTGAATTTTATTCCGGAAGATTTTTCTGGGAGTATGATCGAGTTGGGAGCATTCAGAGGAGACTTTAGTATATTGCTTTGCAATGCCTTTAGGAACGCAAAGATTTATATAAATGATATTTCGGATGTTGCATTAAATTATGCCAGGGAAAGAACCAGCAGCTTTAGTAATGTATCCTACTTTACAAAGGATTTGCTAAATGTTAGTGCTGATGATATTGAAGCCAACGGCAGTGGTAGCGTGCTTGTTCTTTTAGAATGCATTTATTATTTGAAGAATGAGGAAAGAGCAGCCGCGTTAAAAAATCTTAAGAAAAACTTTCCTGAGGCTTCCGTCTTTCTTTCAGCACCAATTATAGGTGGAGATTATTTTTTAGAGGATCAATTACTTGATTTGATGAAAATCTGCGGCTACCGTTTTAAAAACTTGAAAGTACTAAACCTCAGGAAGCTATCTTTTCTAAGATTAGGATTAAAACCTGTTGCTAATATTTCAAAATTGATAAGAGGAAAAATTGCAAATCAGGTTCTATTTTATTTTACTTAATATATGGTGAAGTTATGATACCCCAAATTCAGCCATGGATTGATGAGGCTGAACTAAATGAACTTAAAAGAGTCATTGATTCCACTTATGTTACGGAGCATGCTCTGACAAAGGAATTCGAAGAGATGACAAAAGAGCTTACCGGTGCGAAATACGCAATTGCAGTCAGCAACGGAACATTAGGGCTGTTTACCGCCCTCAAGGCGTTAGGCATCGGGAATGGCGATGAAGTTATTGTTCCCGATTTTACTTTTATAGCCTCCGCTAATGCAATTATTCTTGCCGGAGCCCAACCGGTTTTTTGCGATGTCGATTCAAATACGTTTTGTCTTGACCCAACTCTAATAGAAAAATCCATTACAAAAAATACGAAAGCAATCATGCCTGTACATATTTACGGGCAGAGTGCCGATATGGAAGCAATTACTAAAATTGCTAAACAGTATAATCTTTATGTTATAGAAGATGCTGCTCAAGGTGTAGGCGTTAAGTTTAATGGAAGGCATACAGGTACTTTTGGCGAGATTGGAGTTCTATCTTATTACGGCAATAAAACCATTACTTGCGGCGAAGGCGGAGTGATCCTTACAGATGATTCGGAATTGGCGAAAGAATGTTACCGCTTAAAAAATCACGGAAGAGACAGTAAGGGCTTGTTTATTCACGATTCAATCGGATATAATTTTTCATTCACTGAGATGCAGGCTGCAATTGGAATTTCGCAAATGAAAAAACTATCTAGAATAATCGAAAAGAAATATTACATCTACAAGAGATATATAAGCGAGTTGGGAAATATTGATAATTTTAAGCCTGTCTATATTGATGAAAGATGTCAGCCCGTTTTTTGGTTTACTTCTTTTCTCTCTGATGACACCAATAAACTTGCAACTTTTCTTTCGGAAAGCGGAATTCAGACAAGAAGATTTTTTTACCCGCTTCATAAACAGCCTTGTTATAAAGATATAATTACTTTGGATAAGGAATTCCCGGTTAGTGAAAGAATATACGAGAAAGGAGTATCCCTCCCGTCGTCTTATAATTTGAGCGGTGAAGATCAATCATATATTATCGCTAAAATCAGGGAGTTTTATTCTTAATGAATATCGGGATAAATTGTTTTAACGTGAATCCGAATTACAGCGGGGGAATTAATTCTTACACTTTCGGTTTGCTGGATGGATTTTCAAACTGCTCAACTTCGCATAAGTTTCAGGTTTATGTCAATAACCTGAACCGGAAACTGTTTGAAAAGTATCAGCAAGTTCATCATTTTGAAATTATAGAAATCCAGGCTCCAGCAGTAAAAAAAATTATTAGGATGGCAGCCTTTTCTTCGATGAGTGAATTGGTTTATAAATTTACCAGCGATGTATTATATAAAAATGTAGCAAATCTGATGGATTCGAAATCAGATATTATTTATACTCCAACGACTTTTCTTTTCCCATTTAATTTCAGGCGTACGACTGTAATTTCGATGCACGATGTTCAGCAGTTCCATTACCCTGAATATTTTTCCAAAACTGAATTACTCAATAGAAGAATACATTCCAATTTAAGTGTAAAATTATCCCGCTATTTTCAGGCAAGCAGTGAATTTATAAAGCTTGATCTCCTAGAAAATTTTAAAAGTCTAAAACAAAATCAAATAGTGGTAATAAACGAAGGTGTGAACATAAAGACCTTTTCAGTCCCGATGGACACATCTTCAATTATTTTAAAATACCAATTACCTAACGAATTTTTATTCTTCCCAGCTCAATTATGGTTTCATAAAAATCATATAACGGTTCTAAAGGCACTTGAGATACTAAAAAGAAAATTTAATCTTAAAATACACCTGGTGCTTACTGGTGCAAAATCCTCAGCCTATGACCAGATATTTAATTTTAT
>JAJYIL010000036.1 GCA_021790055.1 Bacteroidota bacterium | reverse complement strand
TAGAGTCGGCAACAAGCTGTATCATCGAATAAATTTCTCTAACCATCGGGCTGTTGCCGATGAAATCAACTTGTATTCTTTTATTAAATTTCCTGCTGTTTTCAGTTAAATTGATGTTAGTATTAATGCCTGTATTCATCATCGAGACAGCTCGCTCCTCCATTATTCCAACGTCTGAAAATTGATTTTGATTTTCCATAGAATCCAACCTTCTAATTTGTGAAATGAATTAAATAATCAGTCACAGGTAATTTCATAGCATCAAACTTTTTTCCCTTGAGCATTTCTTTCGCTGGCAACCGGTCGTAAAGAATCTCTTTTATCTTTTAAGGACGAAAGTACTGCCGGCAATTCTTCCGAAATGGAAGCCTTGCCGATGAATCCATCAACCGGTATAACGCTTGCAAGTTCCTGAAAAACCTTTTCATCATGAATAGTAATAATAATGATAAAAAGATCTGGGTATTCTTTTTTAATAAACCTCGCGGCAGTAATACCATCCAGCTTGGGCATAGAGACATCGAGCATAACAACATCGGGCTTCAACTCAACTATCAAATTAAGCGCTTCCATACCGTCATTAGCTTCGCCGATAATTTTGAATCCATACTGGTTGTTAATAAACTCCGCCAGTCCTCTCCTAAAATTCTTGTTGTCATCTGCCAATAAAATTCTTACGTTTTCCATTACCGAATTTTTATTATTTACATTTGAATAATAACGTAATAGCAAAGACTTATCAATTGGCAGAAATATTGATTTTCTGTCGAAAAAATTTTTAATCATTTGTCCATTAAATTATTCAAGCCGGTCCGGGATTTTTTAATATTAATTAACTAATTATTTAATACTATTTGAAGTTTTAACTTCTACAAGATTTTTCGAGATAGCGTATTTAACCAGGCTTGCGGTATCATGAATATCAAGCTTCTTCATCATATTCATCCTGTGGCTGTTAACGGTGCTGATGCTTAGGAAAAGCTTCTCGGCAATTTCCTTGCTTGTCATGCCTTCGGCAATCAAGCGAAGAATCTCGGTTTCTCTTCTTGTCAGTTTGCTGTCATAATTTGGAATGCTCTCTTTGCTGCGCGTCCTTTTTATAAGTCCGTCTAGAAGCACCCTGGAAACGGACGGACTAAAGAAAGACTCGTTATTTGCGACAGACCGGACACCGTCGAATATTTCTTTCTTCTCGGCATTCTTAACTACGTAACCATCCGCGCCTGCAAGTATCATTTCCTGGATGTATCCTTCATCTTCATGAATAGTAAGAATAAGAACCTTAGTACCCGGATAATTTTTTTTGATAAGAGTTGTAGCCTCAATGCCGTTTAAGTTAGGCATTGAAATATCGAGAATAGCGACGTCCGGCTGGTGCTTCGCAACCAGGCTTAAAGCCTCTACACCGTCGGCGGCTTCACCGACTATCGTGAATTCGGGATCGCTCTTGAAAAGGGAACGCAGACCATCTCTCACTATGCCATGATCGTCCGCAAAAAGAATTTTAATTTTTTTCATTGCTTGCATACTTAATTATTGGAATAATAACCTTTACTTCTGTACCGTTGCCGGGGGCTGATTCTATAATAAATTTACCGCCTATAAGCTCAGTCCTCTCGCGCATATTTATTAATCCGAAATGTCCGTTTTCTTTTTGTGTCTTGCTAAAGTAATCGTTTATGTTAAATCCTTTTCCGTTATCTGCAACCGTAAGCAGCAGCTCTTTATCCTCTTCAACTAAATTTAAGATTATATTTTTTGAACTTGAATGCTTTGCTGAATTTGTCAACGCTTCCTGAGCAATACGGTAGAGAACTATTTCCACTTCAGGATTAAATCGCTGGAAAGTCGGTATGCCGGTTTCAAATTTTACTTCAAGAGAATGTAGCTTCTGGAATTCCGAGCAAAGCAGTTTCATTGCGGTAACAAGCCCGAAATGATCGAGAGCAGACGGACGCAGGTTTGAAGATATCCTCCTAACCTCGTTAATTAAACCGTCGATTTCCTTCTTAACGGTTTTTATTCGCCTGATACTTATCTTCTTCTGCTTGTCTACAGAGTCCTCGAAAATATTCAGATGAAATTTTAATGCGGTCAATCTTTGGCAGATGTCGTCATGCAGCTCGCGGGATATTCTTTTTCTTTCTTCCTCCTGCGCTTGCTGTGTAGACTGGGCGAACTTTCGCATATCCTCGGCACGCTGTTTAATTGCCATGTTCAGTTCTTGTTGGAGCAGCTTTCTCTCGGTAATATCCCATAAATGGCACTGGATAACCTTATCCTTATTTACTAGATAAGCAATGCTGAAGAATTCGACCTTAACTTGCCGGTTATCCGCGGTACAAAGTTCCAGTTCGTTATACCGCACGTAGCCTTTTTCAATAACTTCTTTAAACGCTTCTTGAGACTCCGGTATACTTTTAACAAAGTCCATCTCCCAAAGCTTTTTGTTAAGAATTTCTTCTTCGGAGTATCCGAGCAACTCCACCACGAAAGCATTAACATCAATTGTAATCCCGGTCGCAGCGTCAAGCAGCAGCAGTCCTTCTTTTGATGTTTCGAAGAGGCGCCTGTACTTAGTCTCGGAAGCCATCAGCTCATCTTCTTTTCTCTTACGTTCAGTAATATCGCGCTGAACGATAATTACATGAGAAACAACAGAGCGCTGGCTTCTATAAGGGTAGCATGCAATCTCATAAAATCTCTTTTCTGAATTTGGAAGAGTCAGCCATTCCTCTCTAATAACCTCTTTACCCGAAAAGCATTCATCAATGTGCGGCTTTAATGTGCCGTTAAATATTCTTTCACCAAAGATTGAAGCAATAGTCTCACCAATTATTTCAATTCTATTAGCCGATAGTGCGGCGCTGAAAGACTCATTAACGGCTTCATACCTGTAATTTGAATTGACAATCGCCAGCATTTCTTTTGAAGCATTAACGATGAATTCGTATTTCCTGCGTGTCTCTTCAAGGTTGCGTCTGTCCGTGATGTCGCGGGAATTTACAATTATGCCGTTTATTAAGGGCTCATTAAGAAGATTTTTCCCGATTGACTCGAGAATAATCCAGCTGCTGTCTTTATGCTTGAAGCGGAACTCCACAGTTGTTGTGAATTCAGGAATATGCAGCGAGTGCTTAAAGGTTTCCAGTACGCTTTCAACGTCGTCAGGGTGAACGTATTCAAATGCGTTTTTACCAAGCAGTTCCTCTTTATCGTAACCAAGAACCCTTCCAACTGCGGGGCTATAATATTTAAAGTAGCCGTGCTCGTCAAGAATTGTAATCATATCCAACGCATTGCCGATGAGCGCTCTATAATATTTCTCGCTTTTTCTATATGCTTCTTCGGCTTGCTGCCTAACTGCTATCTCTGCCTTAAGGTTGGAAACAACATCGAGAAATCCTCTAAATGTCATTTCGAACGGAGAGAGAAATTCATGAAAGAAAATTCCGGCAGAAGAAACTATTCCGGTCTGATCTTCAAGACTATTTGAGCCCTTTAATATTTGTAAAAGAACTTCGGAGTGAATGTTTGAGATATTTAAAATTAATTCTCCCGCATCCAAAGCTTTTCTTCCAAGCTCGTAAGCAAGGTGTAGTTCAATTTCTCCGCCATAATCAATATATTTTTTTAACGCAACGCTGTATTCGGACGCCAATTCCATAATCATTATACCTTCAAGTCATGTACATTTAAAGATACTTTGCTACAAGAACCAATGCATCATCGTTACCTTTGTTAAACCGTTTACATAAGAAGTCTGCCAGCTCCTTGGGAGATTTTCTGGATATTCCGGCTTTGAATAAGTTGAGATCTTCCGTGCTTTGCTGCAATTTTGATAAAGATGAATCATGCTGAAAATGCTCGGCTTCATTCATCAAATCTTCCTTTGTCCTTTCGCCCGAGCTATTAATCATTTCATAGGAAAAGCGGGCATCCGATGCCAGCCGGTAAGTATAATCGTCGGATATCCCGTCGGTCGAAAGTATTATTAGGTCATTCTTCGAAATTGACATGACGGAAGCATACAAAGGCGGAAGCTTAAAGCCGATAACGCCCGGTCGCATAATAATAGTTTCGTAAATCGGGTTGGACGGGTTAAGATGGGGCTCGGAGCGAAACAGCATACCTTCCACATTGCCTATGCTTAACCAAGTCATTGTTTCATCTGCCGGATTTATAGAGGCAAGCGCCATTACAACGCCGCGCGTCGCTTTCAGCTTATCATGGCAAAATCTCGTCAAAGCAATTACGGACTCATGCGAATATGTATCGAGTACGCTTACTGCCAGCTTAGCAGCATTCGCCGCTTCAGTTCCATGTCCTAATCCATCAACTACTCCTATCAGGATTTGTTTCTCGGTCTCTTTAACAATATATAAGTCGCCGGATTCCTTTTGCCCTGGAAGTATCATAGAAGCAACTCCGAATTCAATCGATTTAGTTTTTGCCGGATTGCTCATGTCTGGTAAACCCACTTTTTCATGGTTACTGTAGTTCCTTTTCCAACCTCAGAAATTATTTCAAATTCATCCATCAGTCTTCTAACTCCCGGAAGACCGAGCCCAAGACCTTTACGTGTTGAATAGCCGTCTTGCATAGCGAGTGGAATATCCGGTATGCCTGGTCCTCTATCCCTGGCAATAATTACAATTCCATGTCTTCCGCCTTGCCTGGTCATGCCCAAAATAATTTCACCTTCCTTGGCAAACACGAGGATGTTTCTTGCGACCTCAGAAATAACAGTTGCTATAATTGTTAAGTCGGTAAAAGAAAAGCCAAGTTCTTTACCGATAGTTCTGCCCTGCTCGCGTGCTGTAATAATATCAGAGACCGATTCAATTATAATGCAGATCTCACTATCCATACTCAGGCCTCTCGCTTACCGGTGCTTTGGTTTAAAAGAGCGAGACCTTCTTCCAGGTCAAGAGCAGTAGAAATGCCTTCAAGTGTTAGTCCTAATTGAACCATAGTAAAGGCGACCTCTGGCTGAATACCGCAAATAACAGTTTCTGCGCCTCTTAAACGAACCATGTGCGCAAGAGATCTAAGAGTTTTTGTAGCAAATGAATCCATAACATCGAGGGCGGTTACATCGATAATAACACCTTTAGAACGATGCTTGCCGACCTGTTCAACAAGTGCATAATGCAGCTTCAATAAATCAGCATCAGTCAGGGCGGCTTGAATTGTGGCAATCAGGAAATCGCCCTGCTTAAGAATTGGAACTTCCACAGATTATCTCCTTGGCGGTTCAACGGCAGCATCGCCGACAGGAACTACCTTGTATCCTAATAGACGCTCGGCTTCTTCAATACCACCTTGCAAGTCGCCGACAGTATTCATCTTACTTAAATCAACTCCAATTGTTACAAGTGTCTGCGCAATTTCCGGCGAAAGACCGGTTACAATAACCGAAGCGCCAAGCAGACGGGAGGCTTCAACAGTTTGAACAAGGTGGTTTGCAACATTGGAGTCCATAGCCGCAACACCCGTAATATCGATAACGACCAGCTTAGCGCGGTTTGTTCTAATGCCTCTCAATAGTTGTTCAGTTAACTGTCTTGCGCGCTGAGGATCGATAACACCGATAATAGGCAGGATAAGAAGTCTGTCTCGCACCTGAAGTACGGGTGTAGAAAGCTCCCGGATAGCTTCCTGCTGCTGCCTAATTGTTCTTTCACGCTCCTGCACGAAGCTTACTGCAACTGTGTTTGCAATCCTGTTTGCCGCAGGCTCGTAAGCATCGAGTATCCTGTTCAACAGCGCAAAGTCATGCTGGTATTTTGCAAAAAGCGAACGGGCAAGAACGTCGCGAAGCAGAAGTACAATACCGATAACTTCATGTGTTTCTACTCCTCTCGGAATAATTCTTTCCGAAAGATCTCTTGCATAAGTTTGAAGGGCTTCAAAGGTACCCGACTGAAGCGCATCTACATAGTTGTCATAGATAGTAGTCGCTTCAGCAAAGATTTCATCCTGGCTCATAGCGGTAAGCAGTTTTGCTTCCGTAATTCTTCGAGCCCATTCCTGGCGCAATTGAGTTCTGTTATCGCGCAAGTGGGCAACAAGTTGTCTTAACAATTCGCTTCTTGATTCATCAGTGTTCGAGTCCAACGATGAATTGCTGGTGAACTGATTGGCTGCTTTTTTTGTTGGCATTCTTTCCTCGCTTAATATTTTTGACATGTGTTATTTATTTTCCTTTACGTTTGCTTTTGTATATGAATTTTTCCCGGATAAGATATTTGTGCAGAAGCTGATTTATAATCCCTTCTGTATCTTAATTTTTCCATGAAAAATTATTCCCTAAAAGGCTTAATGTCAATTATAGAAAGTGTGTATTTTTTTGTAATTATCTTTAACTATCCTGCTATAGATAGAATTGACTAATTATTTCTAACTATAGCATAAAAATTCTTTTTGGAACATTTATTTCTTAAAGAAATTTGCGTTGTCAAAGAAAAGCAAGATGAATTTTCTACCGTTTAAAAAGTAAGGAAGGAATTAGAAGATTGCAAACCATCCCATCACGTATTGTTAAATACAAGTAGGTAAAAGTTTTGACTGTGATTAGAACAGAATACTTAGATTTTATTATTGACTTAAAGCTATAAGATATTCATTTGAATGTAATAGCTCATTTTTAAAAGATCGAGCTCATTAAATTGATTTGCAAGAAGCTGCAAGCCAATAGGCAAGCCTTTGGAGCTTTTAGTAATTGGAACACTTATTCCGGGGATACCGGCTAAATTTGCTGATGTAGTGTAGATATCGCTTAAATACATTTCAAGCGGGTCGGTTGTCTTCTCTCCAATCTTGAAGGCGGTCGTCGGAGATGTCGGAGTTAGGATGATATCAACTTTCTTAAAGGCGTCGTCAAAATCCTGCTTAATAAACCTTCTTGCCTTCTGAGCCTTACGGTAATAAGCGTCGTAGTAGCCCGCGGAAAGGACATAAGTACCAAGCATTATTCTTCTTTTAACTTCCGAGCCGAATCCCTCGGAGCGGGATGACTTATACATTTCGAGAAGGGAAGCGCTGTCGCTTGATCTATACCCGTAGCGCGCTCCATCATACCTTGCAAGATTGGATGAAGCTTCTGCAGTGGTTAAAATATAATAAGCTGCTATAGTGTATTCGGTGTGTGGAAGATGAATCTCTTCAATTTCAAATCCGCTTTGCTTCAGCTTTTTAAAAATATTTTCAATTGAAGCCTTAATCTCCGGGTCGAGACCTTCTCCAAAATACTCTTTGGCATAGCCAAGCTTTAACTTTTTTCCATCAAGGTTTAAATTTTGAAAAGATGGGACTGGCTTCTTAGTTGATGTAGAATCATTAGCATCCCAGCCGGATATTACTTCAATGACGGCAGCAGCGTCTTCGGTGCAGTTGGCAAATGGTCCGATTGAATCAAATGAAGATGCGAAGGCTGTTAAGCCGTACCTGGAGACCCTGCCGTAAGTTGGTTTCAATCCGAAAGCTCCGCAGAAGCTTGCAGGCTGTCTTATTGAGCCGCCGGTATCCGTTCCAAGCGCAACATCGCAAAGATTAGCAGCAACAGCCGCGGCAGAGCCGCCGCTTGAGCCGCCGGGAACGCGCTGAGTATCGACCGGATTTAATACATTTCCGAAAGCAGAGTTCTCATTGGATGAGCCCATGGCAAATTCATCGCAGTTCGTCTTGCCGATTATTATTGCATCTTCATCAATTAATCTTTGAACAGCGGTTGCATTATAAATTGCTTTAAAATCTTTTAATATTTTTGATGAGCATGTGTTCGGTTTATCCTTGATAGCCAGAACGTCTTTAATCGCAACAATCATACCTGCAAGTTTACCATGCTTGCCGGAATTTATTTTTTTTTCTATAGAAGCTGCTTGTTCTTTTGCCTCATCGGCAAAGACAAAGTTGAATGCATTAAGATGCTTATTCTTATTTATCAGGTTCAAAAAGAATTCAACATTTTCACGGAGAGAGAGTTCTCCGTCCTTTATCATTTTAAGCTTAGATGAAAAATTCTTATAAGGAAGCAAGGGCATCCCTTTATTTAAATGAAAAAATCAGGATTAGTAATATAAACTATACCTAGACGAAGCTCTTTCACAAAGAAATCAGTAGCTGGAGATTAGAGGTTAGACCGGCTTCCGGGCTCTGGCTTCTGACTTTTTAGCTTCAGCTTTTAATCTTTAAGGAACTTGTTTATTTTCAGTTTTCTTTTCTTCGGTAGAGGAAGATTTTATTTCTTCGTCAATTCCGCTCAATGCTTTTTTAAACTCGCGGATTCCTTTACCAAGTCCCTGTGCTAAATCAGGGATTTTTTTTGATCCAAAAAGAATCATAACCACCAGCGCTATTACCAACAATTTTCCAAAACTTAAATCATCGAACATTGTAACTCCTAAGTATTTGCTTTTAAATTTTCTTATTATCAATCTTTTAGGGCAATAAGGTATACGGTGTAATGGTTTGTCAAAATAAAACTATCATGTTTTCTATACCTTATACCGCTATACCCGTACCACTAAGCTTTGTTCTCAGTCTTTTTGTCCTTGTCGTCGGGTACTTTAATATCATCCTGGACATCCTTGATAGCCTTCTTGAATTCTCTGATTCCTTTACCAAGACCCTGAGCAAGATCGGGAATTTTCTTTGAGCCAAAGAGAACAAGAACAACCAGTAAAATTATTATCAGTTCGCCCATACCCATATTGTCAAACATGTTGACTCCTTAATTTAGATTACTCAAAATAGACTCAAAAAACATTCTGCCGTCTGTTTTTCCTAGTACCGGATCGCAGGCTCTTTCAGGGTGAGGCATCATGCCGAGAACATTGCCATTCTTATTAATAATTCCTGCTATGTTTTCGGTCGATCCGTTGGGATTCGATTCTTCCGAAAGGCTTCCGTCTGCCGAAGCATACTTGAAAACAATCTGGTTATTATCAATTAAAGACTTCAGCGTATCTGTGTCGGCAAAATAATTTCCTTCGCCGTGAGCTACGGGGATTTTCACCGGCTTTCCATTGCCGATCTTATTTGTAAAGATCGTATTCTTGTTTTCAACAGAAAGATAAACATCTTTGCAGACAAACTGCAGGGATTTATTTTTTATCATTACGCCGGGCAGCAATCCTGCTTCAAGTAAAACCTGGAAACCGTTACAAATGCCGATTACTATTCCGCCTTTGTTTGCGAAATCAATTACCGAGTTCATAATTGGAGAAAATCTTGCGATAGCGCCGCAGCGCAGGTAATCGCCGTAGGCAAACCCGCCGGGAAGAATAATTACGTCGGAATTCTGTAGATCATGTTCTTTGTGCCAGAGGAAGTTTACTTCGGCTTTCATTATCTTTTTAAGAGCGTAATAGGCATCGTGGTCGCAGTTGGAGCCTGGGAAAACCACAACGCCGAATTTATTTTTCATTTTACATCTTCCAGAGTAAACTCGTAGTCTTCCATGATGGGGTTAGCAAGCAGCTTATTGCAGTAATCGTTTACTTCCTTTTCAGCTGCTTGTTTGTTATTTGTATCGACCGTAAACTCGATAAACTTGCCGATGCGTGTATCTTTAATATTATTTAAGCCAAGGTGCACTGCACCTTTCTCAACTGCTTTACCTTGCGGATCGAGGATCGAAGGTCTTCTTTTTATTAGGACTTTAGCTTTGAACAAATTTTCAACTCAAAATTTTTTTGCAAGTATGTAAAAAAGATGGCGAAAAATACCAAATAAGATGATGAAAACAAAGATATAGAATAAAGCCTTGCCGGATGTTACAATTAACAAAATTACGCATATTAAGACAAACCCAAAATGAACCGGCTTTTCTTTTATTCCTTTCATGGTGAATTTTGGTAGAGTATCATATTTAATGGTGCTTACCATAAGGAAGGAAAGAGCGAAAATCATCGGAATTGTAAATGAAGAATAAGGCGCTGAGAAACCTATGCCGTCTTTGTAATATTCAAGAACAAAGGCTGCTACGGTAATTGCGGCAGATGGAATCGGTAATCCCTTAAAATAAGCCTTATCAAAGCCGACAAGCTGCACATTAAATCTTGCAAGCCTGAAGCCTCCGGCGATCATTATTAAAGAACTGATTATAACTCCAATTGAGTTATAGTTTATCAATTGAGTCTTAAAGATTAAAAAAGAGGGAGCGGCGCCGAAGCTTACTAAGTCCGAAAGAGAATCAAGTTCAACACCCAGCTCGCTGCTAGAATGTGTAAGCCTTGCCATAACACCATCAAGCGCATCAAACCCCGCAGCAATTATGATTAGAAGCGCGGCGTAAAAATATTTTTCCTCGCTCGCATTTATTATAGAAAGGAATCCGCAAAACATGTTCATTGCTGTAAAAAGGTTTGGAATTACCGATGGAGTAACTCTAAATCGATTCTTCAACTTTTAAACTCGAATAAAATTGTTTCACCCGCCGTTACACGGTCTCCTTTATTTACTTTTGCCTGCCAGCTTTCGGGAACAACAACGTCTACACGGCTGCCGAATTTTATCATGCCGAATCTTTTACCGGCAACAACCAAATCGCCCGGCTTTATTTCGTAAACAATTCTTCTTGCAATAAAGCCGGCAACCTGGGTATAAAAAATCTTACCGAACCTGCTTGTTATCCCAAACTCTGCACGCTCATTATTTTCAGAAGCCTTGTCCCTGAATGCGGAAATGAATTTGCCTTTATGATATTCAAGATAATCTACCTTGCCGTTGATTGGAATGCGGTTTACGTGTACGTTTAGCGGCGACATGAAAATAGAGACCTGCTTTGCTTTTCCATTGATGAACTTGTTGTCTAAAACATCTTTAACCACAAGTACTTTGCCGTCTGCCGGGGAAATTACCACATTGTCTTTTTGCGGCGGAATCCTGTCGGGGTCTCTAAAAAAGTAAAAGGAAAATAAAAGAAATATCAGCGGGATTAAAATTATAAGTATTTTAATTATTTCATTATTTACAAGGCTGCTAAATAAGGTAAGTAAGAACGTAGTTATTGCAATTATTCCTAAAGTAGAATATCCGTATCTTGTAAACATTTTTTTATTGAGCGCTCATTATATTGAACAAGTGGTCGGTGTAGTGCTTTATTTCGGCTGAGGTGGAAAACTTGTAAGGGTCTATATGTCTTTCTTCTTTTTTAACAGGAATAATTTTTAAGCTTTTGGGAGTAAAGTCGTCAACTAAAAATATTTTATCATCATATTTACCAAAATGGCAAGTTGTTTCTGCCAAAATGTAACTGCGTCTTTCAAAGAAAGATTTTAACACGGCGTTTACCTTTGAACAAATTCTATTAATAAGCTTTAACTGTTCTACCGAGCAAAGGTCAAAGGCAATCAGGTGGCTTTCGGAAATCATTGTCTCTTTACCATTGCCGGTATGAATTTCAAAAATAGGGAGATTGAGCACATCACCTTCTTTAATACCGAAAATTCTTGCCGTTCGTTTATCTGCAACATTCAAAATCTTTATTGCAAAAGGAAATTTCTTATGCTTTATTAATTTAATTGAATTTTTATTATAGCTTTTAATGAAAGCTGCCGGTATGTGATATTCTTTTAAATAATCAAAAAAGAAAGAATTGATTGACGCAAATCTCTCGCCAAGATTCTTAATTTTAACTTTCTTATCTCCATTCACCGGAATAGCATCACCGTATTCGATAACGAGATAATCTTTTTCATCGAAGAAGAATTCTTTCTTTGACATTTCTTCTTCATTGTGATTAGTTCCGTTGATTTTATTCAACGTCTATTTTTCCTCTGAAATTTCGTGCATAGAAATTATGAAAATTAGGTATAAAAAGTCAATCGAATATATTATATTTACCGGAAAATAAAAAACAATAATTTATTAAAATAGTGTAGACTAAATTAGACAGGAGGCACTTAATGAAGGGCGGAATGCAAGGAATGCTGAAGCAAGTTCAGAAAATGCAGGAAGAGATGCAGAAGGTTCAGAGCAAACTTGGAGATTTAACCGTAAGTGAAGAAGCAGGCGGTGGAATGATAAAAGCAACTGCAAACGGCAACAAAGAATTAGTTTCCTTAGAGATTGACCCACAGGTCATAAAAGCTGATGAGAAAGAAATTCTTGAAGATTTAGTTGTTGCCGCGGTTAACAAAGCCCTTGCATCTGCAAATAAGCTGGCTGAGGAA
>JAJYIL010000035.1 GCA_021790055.1 Bacteroidota bacterium | reverse complement strand
ATTACGATAACGACGGTTACCCGGACATTTTCGTCGGCGACGGTTCTACAAGCTCCACCGTAAAGCAGGAGAACTATTTGTTCCATAATAACGGTAATAAAACATTTTCTAAAATTACTTCCGGTCCGATTGCAAACTATAAAGGATGTGTGTGGACTTCTGCCTGGGGCGACGTTGACAATGACGGGGACCTTGATTTGTTTGTCGGCACGATCTATCAAAAAACAAACCTGCTTTATTTAAATAACGGAGACGGAACTTTTACTGAAGCGTATATCGACAGCAATAATACCGTCCCGGGCGGTACAGGCATTACCGGCGCAAGCTTTGGAGATTATGATAACGACGGGTCCATAGACCTGCTCGTCTCGGATGCAAGCAATTACGGCTATCTTATTTATCATAACAACGGCAACAAGAACAACTGGCTTAGTGTTGAGTGCAAAGGCAAGGTTTCCAACGGCAGTGCGATTGGTGCAAGAGTAAAAATTAAAGCAACAATATTTGGAAAAACATTCTGGCAGATAAGAGAGATAACAGGAGTACAGGGCTTTAGGGGTTGTAATGATTTAAGAGCGCACTTCGGTTTGGGAGACGCATTAAAAATAGATTCGCTTGTTGTTATTTTTCCTTCAAAGCAAGTAACTGTTTTGACAGACTTTCCGGTAAATCAAATCATAAAGGTAACCGAGACTGTGCCGAATAATTATATTAAATCAAATTTTAAAGCTGATACTCTTTCCGGATATAGCCCCTTAAAAGTTAAATTCGCCGATCTCAGCTTAAATAATAAAAAGCACCCGATAACTTCATGGTCATGGGATTTTGACGGTGACGGGATTGTGGATTCTCACGAAAAAAATCCGACTTTTATTTATGACGTTTATTCCGGGAAGAATTTCCCTGTCAGCCTTAACGTTTCAAACGGCATAGATTCCGCATCGAGCATAAGAAATGATTACATTAGAATTTTCCCGATGTACGAACAGAATATTGCACTGCACAAAAAAGTATCGTCAAGCTCTTCAAGATTAGCATATTATTCAGCTGATAAGATTACCGACGAAATAGGTTCTACAAGATGGCTGAGCGTGGCTTCCGATACGCAATGGGTTCAAATTGAACTCGACTCCGTTTATTCAATCGGTAAAATTGTTCTGGACTGGTACTCCAACTATACACTTCAATATAATATAAGAGGATCAAAAGACAGCATTGATTGGTTTGATGTTTTCAGCAAGGATAACGGTGCCGGAGGATTGGAGGAATTTTCGCTTAAATCTGTGCGGGCTAAATTTATCAGGCTTGAAATGAACAAGAGTTCTAACAATAACGGCTTTGGGCTGTATGAAATCAAAATATTCAGACCCGAAGTTACTGCAGTTTACAAGGTAAAGAAAACACCGAATGAGTTCCGCCTTTTACAAAATTTCCCAAATCCTTTTAATCCGACAACAGCTTTCTGCTATCAGCTTTCAGAAGTTAGCCATGTTACCATAAGAGTATATGATATTCTCGGAAGGGAAGTAGCAACCTTAGTAAATGAAGAAAAGACTGCATGCATATATCGGGTTGAGTTTAACGCTTCGCATCTTTCAAGCGGAATTTATTTTTACACCTTGAAGGCAGGTAATATGACTGATACTAAAAAGATGATTCTTCTCCGTTGACATTCATTTTATTATTGGCACTTCTGACTAAACATTTTATTTTTGCAACAAAAAATAAAACATGAATAAAGCCAGGGCACCAAGAAATAGAACCATTACTCTTTCGGATGAGGAAAGGAAATTCTATTCGGAAAATATCCGGCACCTACGGCAATTTGTAGATGAGATCCCGGTTAATTCCATAATTCACGGCGACATATTCGAAGCATGCAAGCTCATTCCGACAAGCTCTGTCGACTTATTATTCCTGGATCCGCCGTACAACTTAAGCAAGCAGTTTCATGACAGCAGCTTCAACAAAACAACCGAAGAAAAATACACGAAATGGTTTCAGTCCTGGTTTGAGCTGCTTCTGCCTTCCCTAAAAGAAACTGCAACAGTTTATATTTGCTGCGACTGGCAGACATCAAATTTAGTTTACCAGGTAATAAAGAATAAATTGATTGTGAGAAACCGGATTACCTGGGAAAGGGAAAAAGGAAGGGGTGCGAAATCAAATTTTAAAAACTCGCACGAAGACATCTGGTTTGCCACCAAAGGTAAGAATTACAAGTTCAATATCGAAGCCGTAAAGCTGAAAAGGAAAGTTATTGCACCATACAAAGAAAACGGGAATCCTAAAGATTGGGAAGAGAGTAGCGACGGAAATTTCCGGCTTACACATCCGGGAAATTTATGGACCGACATCAGCATTCCATTCTGGAGTATGCCGGAAAATACCGATCACCCGACGCAGAAGCCGGAGAAGCTGATTGCAAAATTAATTCTTGCCAGCACAGATGAAGGAGATATAGTGCTCGATCCTTTTGCCGGTTCCGGTACGACGGCTGTTGTTGCCAAAAAATTAAATAGAAATTTCTATGCTGTTGAATTATCGGAAGAATTTGTTTGCCTGGCAAACAAGCGATTGGAATTGGCGGAAAAAGATAAAAGCATCCAGGGCTACCAGGACGGGGTATTCTGGGAAAGGAATACTTTTTCTTTGCGAAAAAAAAAGAACGGGAAAGAGGAAAATAGCCCGGATGATCAAAGCTTCCTTAAATTTTTATGAGTTTATTAATTTAGCTATTCGGGATGCAAAAGCTGTTGCATGATATTCAATTGAGAATTATATTGTCGCCGGGTTAATTTTAGTTTAAGGATTCCTGCTTACGGGTGACATTTAGAAGGGTAATTTGACAGCCTATTATTTATATTTAACAAGGTTGTTTTTAAATAAAGAAAACAATGAAGGCGGATATTTATTTATTGTACTTAATGCAAGTATAAATCCGTTGTGCAAATAGGGAGTTAATTATGAAAGTATCTTCGGTTAATTTCTTCTTCCTTATATTTATCTCATTTTGCATGCTTCTTCTAGGAATTTTTTCGTCAGTAAGTATAGCCCAGGAAAAAGGAACTTTAAGGGGTATCGTTACCGATTCTACATCCGGCGAAGTACTTCCGTTTGCAAATGTATTAATCAAGGAGCTGAAGTCGGGGACCGTCTCTAATTCCAACGGATATTTTTTCATCCCTTCTATCCCGGCGAATAAAACATACACCGTTTTAATTTCGTTTATGGGATACATAACCAAATCGATAAAGGTCTATATCAAGCAAGATAAGATAAATGATATTAAAGCCCGTTTAATACCGACAAGCATAATGATGCAGCAGGTAGAAAAAGTAGGCAAGAGAAGCGTAGAAAAAAATGCTACCGATTTAGGATTGCAGCATATATCGATGAGGAACCTGGAAATGTTTCCTCAGGGAGTGGAGTCAGACGTCTTCAGATCGCTGCATTATATACCAGGAGTACAATCGACTGGCGATGTTTCAGCAAGGTATTATGTAAGAGGCAGCCCGAGCAATGAAAACCTGGTTTTAATAAACGGCATTACAATTTATAATCCTTTCCATGCGTTTGGAATATTCAGCGTGGTCGATCCGGATATTATAAACAGCGTTGAATTCTATAAGGGCGGGTTTCCTCCGGAGTACGGCGGAAGGCTTTCATCCGTGTTAAACATAATTACGAAAGATGGAAATAAAAACAGGTTTGGGGCTATTGCCAGTTCCAGCCTCCTTTCCGGGAAAGCGCTTTTTGAAGGGCCTATTCCCCACGGATCATTTATTGTAGCTGCGCGCAAGAGCTATTATACGGAAATATTAAGAAAATTTCTCAATAGCCAGAATGCGCCAATAGACTTCTATGATGGTTCATTTAAGCTTAATTACGCTAATCCGAATTTTATCCCAGGCTCCAAAATTATACTTGACGGCTTCTTTAGCGGCGACCGGCTGACAAACAGCGATCCGCTTGTTGAAGATTTGAGCTGGTACAACAACGTGTTTGGTATGAAATGGTTTCAGATTACGGATTCGCCGCTGTTTTTTGAGATTGATCTTTCATTAAGCAGTTTCGAAGGAAATGTTAGCCCGAAGCTTAGCGGAGCGTCGCCGGAAACAAATTCCGTCAGCGATATTTCCTTCAATACAAAGTTTACTTACATATATGATTCAAAGGATGAAATTCATGTTGGCATGGAGATAAAAAATGTTGATACTAAATTATTGCTTCAAAATTCTCTTGGCTCTACTTCCGATATAGGCTCAAGCGGAAGCAACATAGACTTCTATGCGTATTATAAATTTTTACACTTTTCTAATTTCGGTGCAAGCTTGGGTACAAGAGCTGTTCTGGTAGGCTTATCGGAATCCGATGGAAGCAACTTACTATTAGATCCGTACGTAAACTTAACCTATAATGTCAGTCCGCTAATAACTCTTAAAGCTTCCTGGGGAATATATGACCAGCAGATGACAACGCTTTCGGATGAGAACCAGGTTATTTCTCTGTTCGAACCGTGGATTATAACCCCAAGCTATCTTAAGCCGGCAACTAACACTATTTACTCGGGCGGCGCAAGTATTTATTTTACCGATTTCTTATCGCTCGATGCAGAGGCTTATTATAAAAATCTGCAAAACCTCCCGGTGTTAAATAACAATAAAATACTGGATTCGGACCCGGACTTGGTTGCCGCAAGCGGAGAGTCTTACGGCTATGAGTTTCAGCTTAAGTATAATAGGGCTCCGCTTAACGTAACTGCTTCTTACACTTTAAGCTGGGCTTATAATAATCTGAACGGATGGATTTATTACCCGAGATATGATGTTCGAAATTCATTTAATATAATGCTTGACTACGACTTTGGTTCCGGGTGGCGTGCAAGTGCGGTTTGGGTATTTAACTCCGGCTTGCCGTTCACACAGAGCATGGGATATTATAATAAATTTTACTTTCAGGATTTCTATTCGAACTGGCAGATATATGAAGACTATCAGCCGCAGGGCATTCTTGCCGATAGAGATCTTGCCCGCCTACCGGACTACCACCGGCTCGATCTAAGCTTGAGCAAATATTTTGAAATATCACCCTTCAAATTTACTATTGATGCAAGCGTAATAAATGCTTATAATAGAAAAAATATTTTCTACTTTGTTCGTAATACCGGAGCGCGAGTCTATATGCTTCCGTTTTTACCAACTGCAACAATAAAGGTTGAGCTATGAAAAAAACCGGGATGCTGCTGATCTTATTTTCTTTTGCGCTGCTTGATTATTCGTGCAACAACGCTTTTGATCCAAACGCACCGTTCAGGGAAAGGTATGTTTTAACCGGCATTATGAGAAGCGATACCACGCTGCAGGTAGTTACCCTTACAAGAAGCTATGAGCCGTCTGATGGCATTAATCCGCTATCAAATACACAAGATCCTGCAATCGTTGGTGCGCAGGTAAATCTTTGGTATAAAGATACTTTGTACGAGATGAGGGACACTACCTTAGTTAGGATAGATACATCAAGGTACAAGGATTCCGTTCATTGCTATTACGTTAATAATTTGAAGCCTGAAGAAAATCAATATGTTGATATTGAGGCATTGCTGCCTAACGGTCGTCTCCTTCAGTCCACCACGCAGCTGCCAGAAGTAAGCCCGGTAGGCTTCTTTGATGAAAACAGCGACAAGAATATTCCGCCAACGGGTAAAGATTTTATTTATGTAAGCTGGACTTCTCTGCCGGGTATTATTTATTCGCCGCGTGCATATATAACTTATTACACTGCCGGTTCATCCGTAGAAAAGCATTTGCAGCTCCCGTTGTTTTTTATTAACGAAGGTGGAAAGCAATCGCCGGTATATTCCAATCAATCGAATATAAATTTTGTCAGCATAAATATGGCAACCATAGCGCAATATTTAGATGAGCTTCCGCAGGGAGGAAGCAAGAAAGATTTTTCTATTGCCGGATTAAGTGTTGAGGTTATAGTGTATGATCAAAATCTTTCTACTTATTATTTATCGATGCAGACAAATAAGAATTCTTTTACAGTAAGCTTAGATAATCCTGATTTTACAAACATACAAGGCGGTTACGGAATTTTTGCCTCTTACGAAAGAACTGTTTACAAATTAAAGTTTACATATACCTATTTGAAAGCGTTGGGCTTTGAATAAAGAACTATATCTTAGACTGAAATATTTCTCGATAATATTTATTACGGGAATTATATTTTATTCCTGCGGAAGACAAGTTTCAGTAACTCCGCCGGATGCGCCTCCACCCGACGGTGCCATTTTTATTTCAACCTATCCGGAGGGATTTCAGATATTTCTGAATGGAAGAGAACAGAGGAGAATTACACCGGATACCATTAAGTGGCTCGCCAACGGAGTATATCAAGTTACCTTGAAGAAGAATCTATTTAATGACTTTATGATGTACGTTAAAGTTGGTGACCAATCTGCCCGATTAAAAATTCCGGTTTCCATCTTTTATGACTTTTCTAAAGATTCGTCGATGCTGGGAAGTATATTCTGCGACAGCAACCCTGAAAAGGCAGAGGTTTTTCTTAACGACAGTAGCACCGGGCAGTTTACTCCGGTAACAATATCCAATATATTACCCGGAAATTATGAAGTAAGATATCATTTACAAAACCACAGGGATGACAGCGTTAATATAGTTGTAAACAGTAACAGCACTCAGCAAGTTTCGATGTTCCTTCTGGATACTTTATTGTGGCAGCAATACACTACGGATAATTCACCGATCGGTACAAACAACTTAACATGTGTAGGCATAGATAAAAACGATGTTGTCTGGGTTGGAACAGACGACCAGGGAGTTGTAAGCTTTAACGGAAATACGTGGGGAGGAAAACAAGTTTATGCCATTCTTCCCAGTAAGCATGTAAATTGCATAACCGTAGATAATAATAACGTAATGTTTTTCGGAACCAACAACGGATTTGTAACCTATAACGGCTCTGTAGAGCATATGTATGGCTTTAAATCTTCGGGATTGCCCAATTACACTATTGAGTCAATCTGTTTTGATAATTCGGATAATTGGTACATAGGAACTCAGGGAGGCGTATGCAAATCGACAATGAATGGCGGTACCTGGGCTACATACGGAGACTCAATGGTTTCCGATAGCCATATCAATTGCGTACTTTGCGATAATTCCGATAATCTTTGGGTAGGGATGAACAGTGCCGGCATAACTGAAATTAACAACAGCATTACTGATTGGCAGAATATTAATAATAGTACCAGTCATATAATAAATAATAATATAAGAGCTTTGGCTAAATCACCTAACGGCGAAATCTGGGTCGGCTTCGGTACGGATTTTATGAGCGGCGGCGGTCTTTCATATTTCAACGGAACCGGTTGGAATAACTTGCACTATCTTCCTTATGGAAGCCAGACAAATGCAATTTATATTGATAAGAACAATACTAAATGGGTCGCTACGGATCAGGGCTTGGTAAAAATTACGGCAGCTTCTACGGTTACTAATTTTAATAAGGATAATACGGGGATGCAAATAAACGACGTTACCGGAGTAGCAGGAGACTCAAAAGGAAATATCTGGTTTTCAACTTACGGCGGCGGATTGGTGGAGTATAAGGGAAACCACTAATAATGTTATTCAATTGTGATACAGAAAAAATCAATTTGATCTCACTGCAAGATTGAATGAAGATATTAAACCCAAACTAAACCAACCTTTCTTTTTATCAAAATAATAAAGGATTATAATACTGATAAGCTTTCATGTCCAATTCAAAATCATAAATTCAAAATTAAAAATATATAGATGGTGTGGTTTTTGTTAGTACAGGTTAAAATATATCCGTGGAGTCTAAATGAAATTGTGTTACGGGGGCTTTCCTAAAAAAATCCTGGCATTTGCAATCTTAGCAATCTTTATCATTGGCTATCAAAGCTCGTTGTTCGCTCAATCCAGGATAAAATACCGCGGCAAGGATATATTTTTAAGTGGAATAAATGCTGCCTGGGTAAACTTTGCCGCAGATTTCGGACCTGGCGCGCCGGATTTAAATCAATTTAGAATTGAGTTCCAAACAATTAGAGACAACGGTGGAAATGCAATGCGTCTTTGGCTTTATACAAACGGCGCAAATGCGCCTGAATATAACTCAAGCGGATTTGTTACCGGTCCCGGTACGGTTGCACTTCAAAATTTAAAACAAATACTTTCATTGGCGCATCATTATAATGTTGGTCTTGTACTTTGCCTTTGGTCTTTCGATATGCTGCGGAAGTCCGAACTGGATACTGCAAAGCTTGCCGCTAATCTGAAAATGCTAACCGATACTTCTTATACTTGGTCGTTCATTAGAGATGCACTTATTCCGATGGTTGATTCCGTGAAAGGAGACTCATCTATTATTGCATGGGAAGTATGCAACGAACCTAACGGTATGACAACCGGGATGAATTATTATCCTGTTGATCCTACTGTCTCTCAAAAGGATGTGCAGAGATTTACAAACTTAATTGCCGCGGCAATTCATCGTACTGATCCCACTGCTCAGGTTACGACAGGTCCCGGCAGCTTTCAAACTTTAACAGATGTTAATCCTGTTGCGAAGATTTCTGCCCGCAGTCTTTCGCAGTCTCAGCTTCAATCAATAACAAATGGGTTCAATGCTTCTCATAGAACAGGTCTCACTGTACAGCAAATGAAAGATTATATTGAAAAGATTTCGGCTATTCCCGATAGTAATTATTACAGGGACGACCGTTTGATTGCAGCGGGCGGCGACTCGCTGGGTATTTTAGACTTTTATACGGTTCACTATTACTATTACGGCTCAACTGCTTTATCTCCATTTTCTCATCCGTTCCAATACTGGAACCTGACTAAGCCGGTTGCAGTTGCGGAATTTTATATGCAGCCGACTGATGGAATGCCTGACAATAATCTTTATCCCGCTGTTTATAATTATGGCTATGCCGGCGCATTAGCCTGGTCGTGGACGGACTTTCCTAAAACGCCAAACAATCCTCTAAATGCTGCTAACGATACCTGGGCTTCATTAAGATATATGAAAACTTATTTCAAGCCTGATGTAGATGCTTTCGATATTGATTATCCGGCAATCTCGATTATCACCCCTAAAGACAGTTCTTCTTTTATTGACAGCGCTTCAATTACAATTACCGCTGCGGTAAGGGATACAGGTTCGTCTATTGCTTATGTAAAATTCTTTGCATCAGATAGTCTTCTTGCCGAGACTGCAACTCCTGCTTCGATTTCTTCAGATACATCCTTTTATTCTTTTGCATGGAAGAGCATTCAAAATGGAAATTATACTTTAACCGCATTAGCTGAAAATAGCCTTGGGCAGCAGGAAATATCCAAGCAAATAAAACTCACGTTCGGTACCGTTACAATGACAAGGCTTGAAGCAGAAAAAGCAACAGTACGCGGTCCGGGCTTTTCAATTAAGACCGATCCTACCGCCAGCGGAGGTGCCTTTTATGATATTCAAACCAATGATACAAACGCAACAATTACATGGACGTTTGTTAACGGGTCGAGTGCCGGAACTTATCCCGTTGCATTCGGCGTCAAACTCTATTATGCTTCCCCGAAGACTCAATACATAAACGTTAATGGAGCTCGGGAGGGCACCATTACTTTTTCCGGCTCAACCTCTGAATGGATTGAAAAATCAATTGATGTGAATTTAGCGCAGGGAACAAACACGGTACAGATGCAAATGTACTGGGGGTGGATGTACCTTGATTATATGGCAGTACCGAGTAGTATTTTAACTTCGGTTGCAAATGAAAAGGAATTACCCGGGGCATTTGCTCTTTCGCAGAATTATCCGAATCCATTCAATCCTTCTACTGCTATCAGCTATCAGCTATCAGCGTTCAGCCGCGTCACTTTAAAGGTTTATGATATTTTAGGACGGCAAGTAGCAACTCTGGTGAATGAAAAACAACATGCAGGCAAATATCAGGTTGAGTTCAATGCATCTCAACTTGCAAGCGGAATTTATTTTTATAGAATTTCGGCGGGCAGCTTTGTTCAGACTAAGAAGATGGTCCTTCTGAAATAGTACCCTCACCCAAGGAGAGAGGGTTCTTATCTCGTCTCTCCCTCCGGGAGAAGGATCGAGCTTGCCGCCAAAATATTGGTCGCTATGAGATATGCGGAAGTGAGAGTAATTAGACAACAAATGTTATAGTTTAAATTTATTGCCGTTCGATTTATCGAACGGAACCTTGAAGTATATAGACAATTGGCTTTAGCCGCATGAGCATATTTTATGTGGCTAAAGCCGATAATCTCTTTAACTATTTTTCTCCGTCGGCTAAAACTGACGGTAGAGTAAAATTTACAATACATAATCGAGAATACAATGCGAAAACTTTTTGCAGCTTTTTTACTTATCGGCATCTCATTTTACTTTTATGCCTGCTCTGCATCTTATCCGACCGGAGGCGGGACAAGCTTTGTAAAAGTAAACGGAACTCATCTCGAGCTTAACGGTAAGCTTTACTATTATACCGGCACAAACTTGTGGTATGGATGTTATATAGGTTCAACCGGAAAGACCGGCGATAGGAAAAGATTGATTAAAGAATTAGACAACTTGAAGTCACTTGGAATTACTAACTTAAGAATTCTCGGCGCTTCGGAAGAATCCTACATAAAAAATTCCTTGAAGCCTGCCATTCAGATAAAACCGGGAGTGTACGATGAAAATCTTCTCGATGGATTGGATTATCTTCTTTACGAAATGAGAAAGAGAGGAATGCATGCGGTAATCTTCTTAAATAATTACTGGGAGTGGACCGGAGGCATGGCGCAATATGTTGATTGGGCAAACGGAGGAGGAGGCGTTGATCCCGGAAAGAATAACTATCCGAAATTCATGAATTATTCAGCATCATTCTATGGAAATGAAAAAGCCGATGAAATGTTTCTTCATTATGTCTATCAGCTTATAACAAGAAAGAACCATTACACCGGCGATTATTATTATGATGATCCGGCTATTATGGCATGGCAGCTTGCCAACGAACCGCGACCTGGAATAAACAGGTACTGGCTGCCGGAGTATTATACCTGGATAAAGACAACGGCAAATTTTATTCATGAAATTGATCCCAACCACCTGGTTACTACCGGAAGCGAGGGACTTGCAGGAACCCTTGAAGATTCAACAATTTATTTGACAACCCATGAAATGAAAGGCATCGATTATATGACTATGCATCTCTGGCCAAAGAACTGGGGATGGTTCGATGCAAAGAATATTGCAATTACTTACCCTCGAACTGAAAAGAATGCTATCCATTATATTGATAAACACATCTATTATGCACGTGAGGTAGGAAAGCCTTTGGTAATGGAAGAATTTGGCTTGCCGAGAGACAGCGAGAAGTGCGAAACCGGAACTCCCACCACCGCAAGAGATACATACTTTAAAAAGATTTTAGGAATGATTTACGACAGCGCTGCAGCAGGCGCTCCAATTGCCGGAACAAACTTCTGGGGATGGGGCGGCGAGGGCAGAAGCATGCATCCGGATAACACGTGGCAGCCAGGTGATCCGTTTACCGGCGACCCACCGCAGGAACCGCAAGGCTTGAATTCCGTCTTTGACACGGATACTTCGACGATAAATATTCTAAAACTTAATGCTCAAAAGATGAAAGCGCTGGATAATAAATTGTTTGTCAGAACTCAAGTTAAAGATTGATAAGCAGGTTTAGTCTTTATAAATTTGTTGAAGAAAAATATATTAGCATACTTAACGTGTGTTTATATGGTTACCGCTCGCATCCCGTTTTATCTTGTAAAATGAATTAAGTTCAACAAGCTTATCCCGGATCCTTTTTACGGACTTAACGAGCGCAGTCTTCAGTGGACTGGAAAAGTTGATTGGGATTACCAGTCTACCTTTAATGTTCCTGACAGTATTTACACTAAGAAAAATATTGAGCTTGTCTTCGATGGTCTTGATACCTATGCAGATGTTTATTTAAATGATTCTCTCATTCTGTCGGCAGATAATATATTCAGGACGTGGAAAATTCCTTGCAAAAAACTTCTTCGGCGTTCAGGCAATCTTTTATGGATTCACTTTAAAAATGTTTTTGAAGTGAATATGCCGAAGATAAAAAACGCGCCGTTCAAGCTTTTGGACGGTGATAATAATGATCAATTGGATACGATGAGCGCAATGTACGCGCGCAAGGCGCAATTCCATT
>JAJYIL010000034.1 GCA_021790055.1 Bacteroidota bacterium | reverse complement strand
GTAATGTACCTGACAGGTTTATACCGGAATCTTCACTGGATACTTTGCGGATAAATGTTTTTGATCCCGGTTTATATTTTATGTATTTGTTTAAAGAAGCTTTAGCTAAATACGGTGTAAAAGCTGGAGGGAAAATTGAATTTGAAAAAGCAGGAATAAATCTGAAAAGTATTTGCAAGATTGAACACAGTCTGCTGTCGGTAATTCATAAAACTAATAAGATAAGCTACAACCTTGGCGCAGAAATGATTCTGCGTGCAATTGCAGTTAAGTATTTTGGCAAGCCTGCGACTGCGGAGAACGGGATCAAATTTGTCGATAGTCTGATTTCATCCGTAGGAATGGATCCGTCAGATTACAGGATAGTTGACGGCTCTGGGGTCTCGCATTACAATTTAGTTTCGGCAAATTTAATTTTGCAAATATTAAAATATATTTATTTCCAGAGACATGACATTTATAAAATCATTTATAACTCATTTCCGGTTGCGGGAGTTGACGGTACTTTGAAGAACCGGCTCAAAGATTCCCCGGTTCAAAATAATGTCCACGCAAAGACCGGGACGCTTAGCGGAGTATGCGCTCTTTCAGGCTATCTAACTGCTGAGAATGGACATCTCATTGCCTTCTCAATGCTTGTTCAAAGCTATGTAGGCAGTTCAAGAACTTATCGGGAATTGCAGGATAAAATCTGTAATATCTTAGCAAGCTATTAAATTTATTTTAACAGTATGAAGCATTACAAAGAATTTACAATTACAGCCGAGCCGTTTAATGCAGAGTTGATAAGCGGGTTAATGTGGCAACTCGATATTACCGGTGTAAATGAAGAAGTTAATTGTCTTAAAATATTTGCTGCGGAAGACAGCAAGGTTACAACGGAAGACGTCAAAGCAATGCTTCAGAAATTGGTTGATGAGAAAATGCTGTTCCGGTTTTCCGTTGAAGAATATTACCTTGAAGATAAAAACTGGAATGAAGAGTGGGAAAGATCTGTAAACGTAATCGAAGTTTCAGATAGAATTGTTATTAAACCGTCATTTAGAGATTATAAGGCTAAGCAGGGGAAAATTATAATAACAATTGATCCGAAGATGTCATTCGGAACCGGCGAGCATCAGACAACAAAATTAGTCTTACAGCTTCTTGAAAATTATGTTAAGCCCGGAATAACGATGCTTGATGTTGGTTCCGGAACCGGTGTGCTGGCTATAGCAGCAGTTAAGCTCGGTGCATCTTCTGGCTTTGCTGTAGATAACGATGAATGGTGCTTTGATAATGCTAATGAGAACTGCCGGCTAAATTCGGTTGCCGGAAATATTGAAGTAAAACTTGGATCAATTGAAGATATTAAAGAAAACAATTTTGATCTGATTACGTCTAACATTCAAAAAAGTATTCTTCTGGATATTTCTCCGGAGATAAAAGCCAGAATTAAACTGGGTGGAATTATTATCCTGTCCGGTTTGCTGTTTACTGATGAAGCGGATATTCTTAAGGCATATTCTTCTTTAGGATTTCAGCTTCTCGAGAAAAAATCGCTTGATGAGTGGATTGCGATAGTATTTAAAAGTACTGGCAAAATTTCTTAAGAAGACATAAATTTCACATATTAGTTTTATCTGTTTTGAAATATAGACTTTTTCCAAAAGTATAAACAATATTATCAATAATAATAGAATAAAGGGAAGGTAACATGCACGCAAAATTGATCTTAAAGCGCAGGGAGGACGTAAGGCTCAGGTCCGGTCACCTATGGGTATTCAGTAATGAAATTGACGGCATTATCGGAACTGCCGAAAACGGGGACTTGATCGACGTTTATGACTCGAGTGAAACTCTTTTTGGTACCGGTTTCTACAATAAAAGCTCTTTGATTGCAGTCAGGATTCTGGATAAAGGATTAGTTGAAGATCTTTATCCTTTATTTAAGGAAAGAATTTTTAAAGCTTATGAAATAAGAAAGACTTTTTACCCGGAGCTTGATTCATTCAGGTTGGTCTTCAGTGAAAGCGATTATATGCCGGGGCTTATAATCGACAAATATAACAAAACCTTTGTAATGCAGGTTTATTCCTTTGGCATGCAGAAAAATATTTCTACCGTGATAAGAATACTGCAGGAAGAATTCGGCGCTGAAAATATTTTTACCAAGCATGAATCCTATTTCAGGATTATGGAAGGACTTCCCGAAACCGACGAGATCTTTTTAGGTGAGAGGAAATCCGAAATTATTTCGGACGGCTCACTTAGCTTCAACATAAATTTTGAAACCGGGCAGAAGACCGGATTCTTTTTTGATCAGAGAGACAACAGGTTCTTCATTGAAAAATTTGCGAAAGATAGAACAATCCTCGATGCCTTCTGTAACTCAGGAGGATTCGGGATGCATGCTGCAAAAGCCGGTGCCGCCTCTGTTGCCTTTGTCGATTCATCCTTATGCGAAATTGAAAATACAAAAAGAAATATTGAACTGAACAATCTAAAAGGCAGATTCAACTTTTATGAAGAGGACGTCTTTGAATTTCTGAATAAAGAAATTGCCGCTCAAAAGAAGTACGATATCGTAATGATTGATCCGCCGGCTTTTGCCAAGAGTAAAAAGCAAATAAGCATCGCAAGTAAAGGATATGAAAAGCTTAACAAGCGTGCGCTTCAAATCGTGGCTAAAAACGGGTACCTTGTAACTTCTTCTTGCTCTCACTTTATAAACAGATCAAGCTTTTTCGAAATACTTGTTGATGCATCGAGAAAGGCAAATGTGAATATACAGCTGGTTTATTTCTCCGGCGCTTCTCTGGATCACCCGCAATTACCGGCAATGCCTGAAACATCTTACTTGAAATTTGCAGTATTAAGAGTGGATTAAATAAATTTTTTCTTTGTAAAAGCGATGCAACCTTTTTAAGTTTGACGGCGTCTAATCGTATTACTTTTCAAAATTTATCGTCTCGAAAGCTTAATGGACGAGAATTATTTAACTAAAAATTTAATGAGGTTTAAAATTGGATATTACCGCACTGAATGAAAAGATTAAACAGGAAAGCGCGTTCATAGACTTGCTAGTAAACGAGATCAGCAAGGTGATTGTAGGTCAAAGGGCTATGGTTGAGCGGCTGATTATCGGCTTGCTTAGCAACGGTCATGTTCTTCTTGAAGGAGTTCCGGGAC
Organism: Bacteroidota bacterium; assembly: GCA_021790055.1. Classification (GTDB taxonomy): domain Bacteria; phylum Bacteroidota; class Ignavibacteria; order Ignavibacteriales; family Ignavibacteriaceae; genus FEN-1297. Next base: position 9,124 of record JAJYIL010000034.1, on the reverse strand, counting down.
TTGCAAAAACACTTGCCATCAAGACTCTTTCCTCGGCAATGAAGGCGAGGTTCCAGAGGATTCAATTCACTCCCGATCTGTTGCCTGCGGACTTGGTTGGGACACAAATTTATAACCAGAAGGACGGGAACTTTTTAATCCGTAAAGGTCCAATCTTCTCTAATTTTATACTTGCCGATGAAATTAACCGTGCTCCTGCCAAAGTACAAAGCGCTTTACTCGAGGCAATGCAGGAGCGGCAAGTTACCATCGGCGAATCAACTTTTAAGCTTGAAGAGCCTTTTCTCGTTCTTGCAACTCAAAACCCGATTGAGCAGGAAGGAACTTATCCGTTGCCCGAAGCACAGGTAGATAGGTTTATGCTGAAGGTAAAAATCTCGTATCCGTCGCGCGATGAAGAGATGAAAATTATGCGTCAGAATGTTAACATGACTAACGGAACTGTGCAGCAGGTAATTACTCCCGAAGATATTCTGAAGGCAAGGAATCTCGTCCAGGAAGTTTATATCGACGAGAAGATTGAAAAATATATCCTTGATATTGTGTTTGCAACGCGTTCGCCAAAGGATTATGGGCTGGACAAGCTGAATGATTTTATCAGTTATGGCGCTTCGCCGAGAGCCTCAATCAATCTTGCGCTCGGTGCAAAGTCTATGGCGTTCATAAGAAGAAGAGGCTACGTAATTCCGGAAGATGTAAGAGCGATTTGTCTTGATGTTCTCCGGCACCGAATTGCCGTAACATATGAAGCGGAGGCTGAAGAGATAACAACAGAGAACGTAATCCAGGAAATTTTGAACAAGATTGAAGTACCGTAAAAAAACCGCATGCCTGCATGTGTGCATTATTGCATGAAAAACATGCAGCTATCCAACCATGCTTTCGTAAGGTTTAGAATTTTTAATGTTTTCAAAAACGTCTAAAGCGATAAAAAAATTTATTTGTTGAATGCTTACTAAAGAAATTATAAAGCAAGTCCGTCAAATTGAGATAAGAACTAAGGGACTGGTTAACCAGGTCTTCTCAGGTGAATATCATTCAGTATTCAAGGGCAGGGGAATGGAATTTTCCGAAGTACGTGAATACCAGTTCGGCGACGACATCCGCAACATCGATTGGAATGTTACCGCAAGGTTCGGTCATCCGTTTGTAAAAATATTTGAAGAAGAGCGCGAGCTAACGGTAATTTTAATGGCTGACTTAAGCGGATCACTCATTTTCGGATCTGTTGATAAGACCAAACAGCAAATTGCAGCGGAGCTAAGCGCCATACTTGCTTTCTCAGCACTGAAGAACAACGATAAAGTCGGGCTTATTTTATTTACAGATAAGATTGAAAAGTTTGTTCCGCCGCGAAAGGGAAGGAAGCATGTTTTAAGAATTATCCGGGAAGTTTTATCATTCGAACCGGAAGGTAAAACAACAAATCTTAAATCCGCGCTTGAATACATGAACAATGCAATCAAGAAGAGAAGCATCGTGTTCCTGCTGTCGGACTTCATGGATTCCGGTTATGAAAAGATTTTGCGCGTCGTCGGCAAGCGTCATGATTTAATTGGAATTGTATTGGACGATGTACGTGAAGAAGAAATTCCTGCCATTGGTCTGGTAAAATTTACGGATGCGGAAACCGGTAGTGAAAGATGGATTGATACAAGCGATAAAAAAACAAGGTTCCTATTTAAGCAGTTCCGGGAAAGAAATATTACAAACAGGAAATCGCTGTTTCTTTCAAGCCGGCTGGACAGCATCGAAATTACGACGGGTGAAAATTATATTAAACCGCTCGTTCAATTCTTCAGACTAAGAGAGAGAAGATGGTAAAGAAGATTTTCAATATTGCCGCGCTTGTGCTTTTCTTTTCGTTAAATTCCTTTGCTCAGAATATTTCGGCAACGGCATCGATCGATAAAAGCAATTACCAGGTTGGCGATTACATTTATTACACCATCAAGGTTGACTACAGCAAGGGAATGAAGGTCTTTCTGCCGTTCATTAAAGATAGTCTAAGAAATGTTTCAATAATTAAAAAGGAAAGTCCCGTTACGGTTGAGGAAAAGAACGGGAGGGAAACATCTACTTTCAAATATATCCTTTCCGGATACGATTCTACGGGAGTAAATATTCCGTCAATCCCGGTTTTATACCAATTTGCCGGCGACACAACGATGCGTTATGTCTTAACTAATCCCGTCGGCTTCACTATCCGTACTTTGAAGATAAATCCTAACGGTGACATAAAGGATGTTAAAGCGCCGATGACAATTCCGCTTGATTGGTGGTGGATTGCATTCTGGATTTTACTTGTTATTATTCTTGTGGCGGCGGCATATTATTTTTACAACCGCTACAAGAAAAAGAAGCTTGGAATGGAGCCGGTTAGAAAGGTTATTAAGTTACCGGCATATACAATTGCATTAAATGCATTGCATGAGCTGGAAGATAAAAAGCTATGGCAGAACGGTAAGGTGAAGGAGTATCATTCGGAGATTACCGAAATTATCCGGCGTTATTTTGAAGAACGCTTTGAATTGCCCGCTCTTGAGCTTACTACTTCGGAAGCAGTTGAAATGCTGAAGCAGCGAAAAGAAACCGAGTCAATCTTAGATTTGACTTACAACTTCCTTTCGAATGCGGATATGGTGAAGTTTGCAAAGTTTGTTCCGCTTGGTTCTGTAAATGAAGAAATGCTGAGGCAGGCTTACGAGATAGTTCATAAAACAATTCCGGCTGCGGAAGAAAATCAGAGTGAAGTAGAAACAACCGGAGGAATAAATGAAGAAAAGACAGAGGTAAGTGATGTTCGGTGACGTGACCTTTGCATATCCATGGATGCTGTTTTTTCTTATCATCATCCCGGTAATGGTCTTTTGGTACTGGAAGTACGGTAAAGCTAAGCAGCCTTCAATTACATATTCTTCCCTTAAAAGCTTTGATAACCTTCCGAAGACATGGAAAGAGAAGTTTCGTCATTTACCTATCGTTTTTCGCTCGGTTGCAATTGCATTGTTGATTATCGCTCTTGCAAGACCACAAAGCTTTTCTTCCGGGCAGAATGTAACTACCGAAGGAATTGACATTGTAATTGCTCTCGATGTTTCCGGCAGTATGATTTCAGAAGATTTTAAACCCAACCGAGTTGAAGCTGCAAAAAGCGTTGCTAAGAAGTTTATTGAAGGCAGACCGAATGACAGAATCGGGTTGGTTGTATTTGCACGCGAAGCTTTCACTCAATGCCCGGTGACTATCGATCATAACGTTTTAATTGGATTGCTAAAAAAAGTTGAACCCGACATGGGAGGAACAATACCTGATGGAACTGCAATAGGCAACGGCTTGGCAGATGCCGTTGGCAGATTAAAAAACAGCCAGGCTAAAAGCAAGGTAATTATTCTTTTAACCGATGGTGTAAACAACGCAGGTGAAGTAGATCCGCTTACCGCTGCAGAGATTGCGAAAACCTACGGCATAAGAGTTTATACAATTGGAATCGGTACCAATGGCGAAGCGCCTTACCCGGTTCAAACTCCGTTTGGAATACGTTATCAAATGATGCCGGTTGAGATTGATGAAGGACTGCTTCAAAACATTGCCCAAATTACCGGAGGCGAATACTTCCGCGCAACAAACACCAGATCACTGAATGAAATTTATCATAAGATAGACAAACTTGAAAAGTCTAAAATCAAAGTTACTTCTTACAGGAATGCAGCAGAGTTGTTTAGCGGCTGGCTGGATGCCGGATTGGCTTTACTCTTCCTTGAGTTGATTACGTCTAGAATTGTATTTAGAAAGGTACCCTGAGGGCTACATGTTTAGGTTTGCAAATCCCGAATACTTGTACGGATTATATTTTATCCCGGTACTTATATTGGCTTTTTGGTACTGGATGAGAAACAAGAATAAGCTGATTGACCGCTTTGCCGAAAAGAAGATGCAGGCGATTCTTATTCCGGCATACAGTAAAGGAAAAAGTATAATCAGGTTTGGAATAATTGTTTTGTCAATTATCTTTTTATTAATTGCTGCTGCTGATCCTCAAATCGGCACTAAGATTGAAAATGTTAAAATGAGCGGGATCGACATCTACATTCTTCTCGACGTATCGCTCAGCATGCAGGCTCAGGATATTCAGCCAAGCAGGCTTGAGAAGGCTAAGTTTGAAGTTTCCAACCTTATTCATAAGCTAAGAGGCGACAGGATAGGCTTAATTGTGTTTGCAGGCGAGCCTTTTGTACAGTTTCCTTTAACAACGGATTATTCGGCAGCTAATCTTTTCCTAAGCGCGGCAAATACAAGCAGTGTCCCGGATCAGGGCACTGCAATTGCGGCAGCTATTAACCTGGCAACAAAATCATTTGGCAATTCGTCTAAAGCCGAAAAAGTAATTGTTATCTTTACAGACGGCGAAGACCATGAGGGTAACATTCAAGCAGCAATTGATAATGCAAAGAAACACAATATAAAAATTTATACTATCGGTCTTGGCTCGACTAATGGAGCTCCTATACCGTTATATAACGGGCAGGGTCAGCAGATAGGCTTTAAAAAAGACGATAATGGAAATATTGTCTTAACGAAGATGGAACCATCTACGCTTCAGAAAATAGCATCGGAAACCGGAGGTCAATTCTTCCAGGCTGCTAACGGCAGGGACGAGCTCGATATTATTTATTCGGATTTGAATAAAATTAAGAAAACAGAGTTCGGCGAAAAGCAAGTCACTGATTACGAAGATAGATTTTATTATTTTTTGGCACCGGCTATAATTTTACTTTTATTAGAATTCTTTATGTCTGAACGAAAGTCGCCGTTAGTTATCATGCTGAATAAGAAGTATGGTATTGAGTCTTAAAATATGAAAAGAACGGGTTTAAATATTTTGCTTGCGCCGGCTTTGCTGATGTGCTTAAGTCAATTAGGCTTTGCGCAAAGTGTAAGGTCGAGTGTAAACAAAGGCGTCAATCTTTATGACAAGAAGAAGTTTGTTGATTCGGAAGTTGAGTTCAAAAAGGGATTGGAAAAATCGCCGGGAAATTTCCAGGCGAATTTTAATCTTGGTGACTCATACTATAAAGAAGGGAAATATGATAATGCATTAAAATCTTATGAAGCTGCATTATCGAAGGCTAAGACGAGTCATTTGAAGTCGAAGGTTTATCATAACATTGGAAATGCATTACTGAAGGATAAAAAGATAAAGGAAAGCATCGGAGCTTATGCCGATGCGCTTAAGCTGAACCCGAATGATGAAGCGACAAAATATAATCTGTCTTATGCGCTTAATCTTTTAAAGAACAAGCAGCAGCAGAATAAAAACAACAAGAATAATAAGAATAATAAGAACAAGCAGAAGAATCAGAATAAACAGAATCAAAACCAGAATAAGAATAATCAAAACCAGAATAAGAATAATAAAAACCAGCAAAAGAATCAGCAGCAGAACCAAAATCAAAATAAGAATCAGCAGCAGAACCAACAGCAGCAGCAAAACCAGCAGCCGCAGCAGGATAAAATTTCAAAGGCTCAGGCACAGGCAATTTTTAATGCCTTAAACAATGATGAAAAGGATTTGCAAAAGCAGTTAAGAAAGATGAAGGGTCAACCGGTTAAAACAGGGAAGGATTGGTAGGAGGGAGAACAGTGCAGAATTACTTGATTAAAAATATTTTTAATGAAACAAGGGCTGTGGCGCACCATTATAAGGTATACGGGTATAGGGAATATGGGAATATGACTGCAAGCAATTCGTCCAGTAAACAATATTTACGCATGCCGTATTTCCGAATCCCATATACCATATACCCATATACCTTAATACCTTTCACAATATTTCTATTTGTTTTACTTTCGACATGTACAGCTTTAGCGCAGTCATTCACAGCTTCGGTAGATAAAACTACGGTTGGGCTTAACGATCAATTTCAAATTTCATTCACATTTTCCGGGCAGGATATAAACGGAATAAAGAGCTTTAATCCGCCAAGCTTTAACGGCTTCATGGTGCTTTCCGGTCCGAATGAATCCACAAGCATGCAGGTAATAAATAACTCTGTATCGGCATCCAGGACCTATTCATATTATCTTCAGCCGAGAAGTATGGGTAAGTGTACAATAGCAAGCGCTACTCTTAACTATAATGGAAAGACTTTTACATCTCAGCCTATTACAATAGATGTTGTGAAGGGATCGCCAAAGCCGGTGCAAAGCAATAGCGGAAATCAAACTGTAAGCACGCAGCAGATCGGAGAAAATCTTTTTATAGTTGCTACTGCAGATAGAGGAAAAGTTTATTTGGGCGAGCCGGTAACCGTTACTTACAAGCTTTACACACGGCTTGGTATTGCCTCGCAGATGCAGGTATCGAAGCTTCCATCTTACGAAGGCTTTTGGGCTGAAGAAATAAACACTTCGAATACAATAAACTTTTCTACCGAGATGTATAAGGGCAAACCATTCAGAGTAGGATTACTTAAGAAGGTTGAGTTGTTCCCTTCACAGCTTGGTGAGCTATCGGTTACACCAATGCAATTGCAGGTTCCGGTGCAAATTAGACAGAAGCGTCAAAGAAGCGGAGATATTTTCGACAACTTCTTCAACGACCCGTTCTTTAACCCTGTTCAGACTGTTAATTACACGGCTAAGTCGAATACAATAAAAATTCACGTAATGCCGCTTCCTTCAAAGGATGTTCCTAAAGCTTTTAACGGAGCTGTTGGAGATTTTACTATGGGCTCTCAAATAAGCTCTACTAATATAAAGGCGAACAACCCTGTATCGTTAAAAATAAATATTTCAGGCTCTGGGAATATTTCTTTACTCAACATGCCGGAAATAAATCTTCCGCCGGGATTCGATAAATACGAACCAAAGACTTCCGAGCAGATAAACAGGAGCGGCTCTATATCTGGGACAAAGACGTTTGAGTACTTGATTGTTCCAAGAGTGCCGGGGAAAAAAGAAATTCCGCCGATACAATTTTCTTATTTCAATCCGGCAAAAGGATCCTACGTTACGCTTTCCACGCCGGCGTACGAATTAAACATAGCACCCGGTTCCGGTAATGGGAATGAAGCGGTTGCAGGCTATACCAAAGAGGAAATTAAATTGCTCGGTCAGGACATTCGTTATATTAAAACTTCAAACGACGATTTAAGAAGACAGGGAAGCGATGAGCTTTTCGGCACGGGTTTCTGGACCGCAACAATTCTTCCGCTCGTCTTATTAAGCGGGTTAGTAACCTGGAAACGCAGGCAGGATAAGCTTGCCGGCAATATCCAGTTGCTTCGCTATCAACGAGCAGAAAAGGTGGCACGTGCAAGGTTCAAAACCGCAAAAACACTTATGGAATCGGATAATCAAACTGGCTTTTATGCCGAGATTTCACAAGCTTTGTTTGGCTACCTCGAGGATAAGCTTCATATCCCTAAAGCCGAAATTTCTTTAGACCGCGTCGTAGATGAGCTTCTAAAGAAAAATATTGACGGAGGCTTAATTTCTATCTTGAAGGGATGCACCGAGAAATGCGATTACGCACGCTTCGCCCCAAGCCAGGATGGTAAAGCCGAAATGAACGGCATGTACAACGATTTAACAAAGCTGATTATTGAACTGGAGAAATCCTTATCGGTGAAGAAATATGCGTAATAGGAATATAATTCTGCCTCTTTTAATCGTTCTCCTTTTTTCAGCAGTTTCTTTCCCATCTGAGCCGGAGGATTTAATGAAGCAGGGAAATGAATATTATCAGGATAAGCAATACGAAAAGGCGGTTGACGCTTACCAGAAGATTATTCATCTCGGATATGAAGGAACATCCCTCTACTATAACCTTGGCAATGCATATTACAGGGAAGGTAAGATTGGTCTTGCAATTTTATATTACGAAAAGGCGCATAGACTTTCGCCCGGCGACGGCGACGTAATCCACAATCTTGCAATTGCCAACACTAAGACGATAGATAAAATCGACACGCTTCCGCAATTTTTCTTATTCGAATGGTGGGAAAGCCTGCTTGCATTGTTTACTCTTACCGGGTGGACTACGCTCGCTTATGTTTTTTACCTGCTGCTGCTTGCGTCAATCGGATTTTATTTCTTTGCCAGGAAGCCTTCAACTCAAAGGTATTCATTCTTTTCCGGTTTGCTCTCTGCACTTTTATTGATCATTACTGCAGTTTTCCTGTTGGTAAATTTGAACAGGCGATTAAATGTGAAGCAGGCAATCGTTGTTCAACCCGTTGCAGTTGTTAAATTGGCTCCTGATCCGACAAGCAACGATGCTTTTATTATTCATGAAGGCTTGAAGGTAAGGGAAGAAGATCACGTTGACAATTGGGTTAAGATTCGTTTGCAAGACGGCAAAGAAGGCTGGATACAGCAAGACGAAATTGGGGCTATCTAGATTTTAAATACTCAATGCTGAATGATAGAATATGTTCTTCCTTCGAGTATTCTAATTTTCTTTATTCAAATATTTTGTTTGGTTGGCTTCTAAGTATCCTTTATTTTTGAACCTATGGATTCAAAAAAGTATAATAATGTTAAGCTTGGTGTAAGTATTGGCAAAGGAATAACCAGCTTTATCATGATCCTTTTATTTGTGGTTACCGAAACAAGTACGACTCTGCAAGCATACCTCGCCGGCATTTTTTCTAACATTTACCTTCAATTTATTTCTTTTGCTGCTGTTACCGGAGTTGCTGCCGGAATAATATTCTTTCCGGTCAATTATTATTCGGAGTTTTACCTCGAACATAAATTCAATCTTTCCAACCAGACATTTTTCAAGTGGATTTGGGAAGATATGAAATCTTTGCTTGTCTCCCTTGTAATCGGCGTTCCAATCCTGCTTTTATTCTTTTATCTGTTAAACAAGTTCCAGCAGCTATGGTGGCTTCCGTTTGCAATTATGCTTTTTGTAATCTCGGTCCTGCTTGCGAGGATAGTTCCAATTTTTATACTGCCGTTGTTCTACAAAATTACTCCACTTGAAAATGAAGATTTAAAAAACCGAATTCAAAAGCTTGCCGTGGAAGCCGGTATAAAAGTGGAAAGTGTTTTTAAGTTCAACATGAGCAAGAATACAAAGAAGGCAAATGCGGCATTTACATGAATTGTAAAA
>JAJYIL010000033.1 GCA_021790055.1 Bacteroidota bacterium | reverse complement strand
AGCAAAGAGCGGATGCCGTTAAGGCTCAGCTTGTAAGTATGGGGATTGATGCATCAAGACTTTCGAGCAAAGGATTCGGCAGCACAAAGCCAATTGATACAAATACAACTCCCGAAGGAAGAGCAAATAACAGAAGGGTTGAGTTTGTAAAAATGTAATCTCATTTATAATAATAGGGACTATAGGTTTGCTGAAATAAATAAATTTCATTATTGGATGCATTCATACTTAATTCTTATATGAAGTTGAGTGCACTCATTTTTACATTGAGTAAGGCAGCCGGAAATCAAATATTTGAGGCAGCAAAAAAGGTAAATGTTGATGGGAGCTTTATAAGGGACAATGCCGGTTAAATCTGAAACTCATCCAATGACAAACTATTCTTTGAAGCAGTTATCAATTCAACTTTAAACAAAACGGGCGCAAAATGAAAACTATCTATTTTTCCATAGCAGCATTTCTTATTTTCTCTTTCGCAGAAACTTTTGCTCAAGTTTTTCCGGACAGCTATTCATTAAATCAACAAAACAAAAAGATGAGCAAAGTGTCTTCGCCGCAATCAATTTCCAGTAATGGAATCAACGATATAATTACTTGTGGCGATACTATATGGGTAGGCACGAATAACGGCGTAAGCCTTTCAACGGATAATGGAAATACATGGACAAGCTTTACAAAAGAGTTCAACAATTTAAGTGTATCGGCTATTGGTTATTACAAAGGCGTTTTCTGGGCGGCGCTTGCAAACAGCTTTATTATAGATGGACGAGAAGATTTTAAAGGTGATGGTTTAACATTTACTTCTGATCTCGGCAAAAGCTGGACGTATATTCCGCAGCCGAAAGACAGTACGGTTGATACCTTGGTGGTTTATGGAATCGATACTCTTTATACTTACCCGCATCCAACCGATGAAGAGGATGTTGTTTGGGATATTGCATTTACTCCGCACGCTATATGGATTGCAGCATGGGGCGCCGGGCTGCGCCGGAGTTTTGATATGGGTAAAACATGGCAGCGTGTAGTTCTTCCACCGGATTATTTGGATTCGATTAATCCATACGACACCTTAGACTTTTGTTTGTCTCCATATATTTCGCCAAGGTGTAAAACCGGAAACTCCAACCACCAGTTATGCTCAATTGCAGTTGTTAATGATTCAACACTCTATGTCGGAACTATAAACGGGATAGATAAAACTACAAATGCCGAAAGCTTATATCCTTCATGGGTAAAGTTCAATCATCAAAATCAGTGGAATTCTTTTCCGGGTGATTGGGTAATGCAGCTTGCTTATGACAGGCTAAATAATACTATCTGGGCTGCTTGCTGGCAGGGTCCCGACGAGACTGAAAAATACGGCGTAAGCTTTTCAACTGACGGCGGCGCTTCATGGCATGCCACATTATTAGGACAAAAAGTATATAACTTTGCATTTAAGAATTCCGAAGTTATAGCTCCTTCCGACAACGGCGCATTTGGCACCGAGGATAACGGCTTGACATGGATTCTTCCTGGTACTATACAGGATGAACATTCAAAACTTAATTTAAGTACGGATGCTTTTTATTCCGCGGGTTTCTCAAATAATTATACTTGGCTTGGCTCCGGTGAGGGGCTGGCAAGATTACAAAATAACGGCAGTGGGATGTGGCAGGGAACCTGGAAAGTATATTTTGTCTCGCAGCCATTGTCTTCAAATACAGATACTTATGCATACCCGAATCCATTTAATCCTCGAACAGATATTTTAAAAATAAAATATTCAACAAACGGAAGTGAACAGGTTACAATTAGAATATTAAACTTTAGTATGCAAATTGTAAAAACTATAATTGAAAACGCTAATCGTGGGAATCCAACTCACGTAATAGATTCGCCTTCGGGCACGATTGATTACTGGGATGGAACAGACCAAGCTGGAAATATGGTTCCTAACGGAGTTTACTTCTATCGCGTAGATGTCGGTTTGCAGAAGCCGGCTTACGGTAAAATTTTGGTTGTGTATTAATAAAGAATAAGCCAGACCAAATAACTTCTTGGCATACGTAGTTGTATTGATTCTTTTCAGAAATTTATTTTATAATTATGGGATTGGCGTGATAAATGTGGGGCTTGGTTTACAATGTCATGTTTCTACACCATTGACACCGGGATTAAGTGGCTGTGTGAAAATTATTTGTCAAGTGAGACAAAATTAATATGAAGGTTCAGAAGAAATTAATAAGTTTTCGGAGAAAAAAGAGATAAGATTGTAGATTCTATAATATCGAATGATAAAGAAAGATTCGAACCGGAAAGAGAAAAAGAATCCCGCAGACAGGCATACCATGCCTCAATACAAATTAAGCTGTACATGTTACATGTATGGATATTTTAACGGAATAAGCAGTTCTAGGAAACTAGAAGAAAAGACATAGCAGAAAAAGATATTGGAAGAGGAGAAAGGAAAGTACATAAGTCCCTCGGATACCGCCGATCAGAAGCCGGCTAATGGCGCTTGATATTCAAAATCATCCGACGTATATTTTATTAACCTTATTATGGATAAATTTTTTAGAGTATTGTGGTGGAAAATGTCTTAGTAAATCTTCTTCATGATTTGGAACTAAATGAAAATCAAGCAGCCCGGGATTATGCGTTACTAAACATCCCCCAAAGAGCAGCGGAAATCGAACAGGACCTAAAAGCCTAAAAAATAAATACAAGAAGTCTTTTCAAGAGTTTGAAAGCTTTTTGCATTCCGGTAATAAAGAAGCTATAGAAGAATAAGATGATTATACTGAATGGAAATTTGACTTTGAGGGCACAGCATATTTTAGAACAAATTCGTTGTAATTCAATGAAGATTAATTCGGAATCTCGGGAAGTCTAATTTTTTACTAAATTTATTTTGAATAAAATATGCTGACAAAAGATTACATAATGCGAATGATAGATACTCTTGTAAGGGTTATCGAAAGGTTGCTTGAGCTTAAAAGAGGAAACAATACTGCTGAAGGATTCTTGGAGATAGATAGAGTAACAAAAGAATATTTCGGGTTCGACAGGAAATTCATCGACAGCATGTCCGATGCTCAACTTGTAAAGATGATTTCAAACTCGGAAACCCTGTTGGCGCCTAATTGCTACCTGCTTGGAACGCTATTTAAAGAAGAATCTGATTTATATAAGATTCAGAAAGATGAAGAAAAAAGCCTGGAGATGAATGAGAGGTCGCTTTTCTTTTTTGTCAAAGGATTGAAAAATAACCCGGTATTAATTGAAGATGGTCATTTGAAAAGTGTGGATGAGGTAGTTGAGCGGTTAAAAGATAAAGAAATAAATATTGATACAGAGGAATGCATGTTTTTCTACTTTGAGTTTAGAGGGAAATTTGATGAGGCAGAAAACCTGATCTTTGATTTAATTGATTACGATCCCAAATATCTAAATGACGGTATAAAGTTCTATAAGAGGCTGATAGAGAAGCCGGATGAAATCCTTGAACAAGGAAATCTTCCACGGCTTGAAGTGGAAGAAAGCCTCACGCAGTTGGAAGAAAGAATCAGTTCAAACAAAATGTAATAGTTTTATTGAGCGAAGTGTGCAAATAAGCAATGATATGCAAAATAGACGGAATACAGTATATCTGTACACTAAATTGAATTCCTGGTTAGCAAAAGCAACAGTGTAAAGAAAAGTAACACAACTATACTTAAGATTTATATTGAGTTACGCATTACTGCGTTGATGGTATATAAATTGTAAATTAAGAATGGCAATAAATTTCAAATTGGTGAAATCATGAAACGGATAATCTTGGTTTCGTTAGCACTTGCAGCTATTTGGCTGTATGGATGTGCGATGAGTAGTCAGACTTACGTAGAAAGGCAAGAACCTTACCCTGCATTCAATTCTCTTGACAGTTATGGTCGATGGATAAACGTTCCGGGTTTAGGAACAGTTTGGCGTCCATATGATGAAAACAACTGGCAACCTTATGCAAATGGGCATTGGGTTTGGACTAATGACGGTTGGATGTGGGATTCATATGAACCCTACGGCTGGGTAGTTTATCATTACGGCTATTGGCAATTCGATAACTATTACGGCTGGGTTTGGCTGCCAAGTTACGATTGGCAGCCTGCAAGAGTTGTGTGGTACCATTCCGGCGGATATGTCGGCTGGGCTCCGCTGCCTCCTCCGGGAATAGACCACTCAACATATTTTGATAGACCTAATGTAAGAGTTTGGGTAATTGTTCATGAAAATAATTTTATTGATAGAGATGTCGTAAAATTTAGAACCCGTTCGGTAACACCGGACATACAGGCAATTCGCTCAAGGGATGGTGGTCGTGCACCGGATGTCAGAAACATTGAACAAGTTACACACAGAACAATTGATGCTGTAAGACCTGTCCGCGAAGATATTAGAACCGGAGGCAGAGATTTAGTTAGAGTTAGGGTTGGAAATAATCGTTCAGGCAATCAACGCAATAGAACGGAACCTAATCCGCCTGCAGTACTTCCAGTAAGACCGCCTGCAGGTAGGGTTGAACCGCCTGCAAATACTAAAAGTCGAACCGAACCCGTAAACAAGGGTATTCCTCCAAACCGGATAGAAAGGAATCCATCTAATCGTACCGAGCCGGTTAGAAATGAAAGCGGAGAGAAAGTTATTCGCAAGCAAGAACCGAATAATACTTTAAGGAAAGAGCCTGCAAGAAGAATTGAGCCGGTAAAAAAAGAGACCGTCAAAAAGCCTAAAGTGGTAAAGCAAAAACCTCCGGCTAAAAAGCAGAATGAAAGCAAGCGGGGGAAAAAAATTAGAAAAGAAGAAAAAAGAAATAATAACGGTAGGAATTAAATAAAAATAAAAAAGCCCCGTAACCTGGCGATTACTGGGCTTTAGCTCCTATGTATCAAAAGGCAGGGGAGAACCTTCTGAAAGAGCCGTTGTAAATATAGTCCGTCAAGAAATTATTGTCCAGAAATTTTTTTTTACTGTGTTACATATCACCGTGATTAAAGATTTTTAGTAAAGAAAATTTAAGATAAGGCATACACATCTTATTAGCATTTCAAGAAAAATTATTCTAAGTTCGCTAAGTTTTTTAGCTTTTTATTTTATGTATTTTGATAACCAAAGCAAACATGATAATTTATAGTATAACTACGATTGTGAAGAAAGAAGTTGAACAGGAGTGGTGCCAATGGATGAGGGACAAGCATATACCTGACATTTTACATACCGGATTTTTTAATAACCATAGAATGTTTAAGGTACGCATTCCTACCAGCCTTGAAGGCGAATCTACTTATATTGTTCAGTATGAATGTGAATCTATAGATAATTACCTTTCGTACGCAGAGAAGGACGCTCCAAGGCTTCAAGCAGACTCAGCCTCGAAATTTATAGGAAAAATTACAACGGCAAGGACCGTAATGGAATTGATATAATTCTGCTTCAAACTTGTTTGTTCAAGTTAAACCTTATATTTTATAAATTTAAATCCAATTTATTTGTCAAAAATTATTAGAGGGAATTGCGGGTAATGGTTTTGAAAAAGTTTGCCGGAAGAGATTTCTCAAGTGAAGATTCATCATCTTTACCCTTAAGGGAAAATATAGAAGAAAAATATAAATGGAATTTGCTTGATATTTATCCCGACGATGATAAATGGGAAGCTGATTTTAAATGGGTTGAAGACCATATCCCCTCGCTCAAAAAGTTTGAAGAAAAGCTTTCACATGACTATGAAACTCTCCTGGAATGCCTGGAGCTTCAAGATTCCATCGGAATTAAACTAGACCGTCTGAATCTTTATGCTTCACTTTCCAAGGACAGTGACATGCGCGTGCCGCGTTACCAGGCTATGGACGATAGGATTAAGAATTTAGCTACCAGGTTCTCATCGGCGGCTGCTTTTATTCGTCCCGAGATCCTGGGCATCCCTTCGGATAATTTGAATTCGATGATTGAATCGAATGAGAAGCTAAAGGTCTACAGGCATTATATCAATGACATTATAAGGATGAAGAAACACACGTTGGAAAAAGAGCTTGAGGCTGTTCTTGCTTCATCAAGCGATATCCTTCAAGTTCCTTATGATGCTTTTTCAATGTTTACTAATGCGGATATAAAATTTCCAATCGTTAAGGATGAGAACGGTGATGAAGTTGAAATCTCCCACGGGAGGTATTACTCGGCAATGTATTCGTACGACAGGGAATTTAGAAAAAATGCTTACATGAGCTATTACAGGAATTTTAAGGATTATTCCAACACTATTTCCGTCTTATTTAACGGCAATCTCAAGGCAAATATTTTTATAGCTAAAACAAGGCACTACAATTCTGTAAGAGAGGCTGCCCTAGACGGCAATAATATTCCTCTTTCTGTTTATGATAATTTAATTTCATCCGTAAACAAAAACTTGATGCCTCTCAATAGATGGGCTTCAATTAAAAAAAGACTTCTTGGTCTTGATGAGCTTCATCCTTATGATTCTTACGTTACTCTTTTCCAGGATGAAAGCGAGAAAAAATATTCTTTTGACGAAGCAAAGGAGGTTGTTTTAAAAGCGCTATCTCCTCTCGGGAACGAATATCTTAATTCTTTGCGAATAGCGTTCGATAACAGGTGGCTTGACGTTTATGAGACTAAAGCCAAGCGCAGCGGCGCTTATTCCTCAGGAACAACTTTCGGAGTTCATCCATTTGTTCTGTTAAACTGGACCGGAAACCTTAACGATGTTTTTACTTTAGCTCATGAGATGGGACATAACATGCATTCGTTTTATACCGGAAAAACACAGCCTTACCCGTATGCAAACTACTCAATCTTTCTCGCCGAAGTTGCATCGACATTTAACGAATCTCTTCTGCTTGATTTTCTAATTGAGAGTGCTTCTTCAAAGCATGAGAAGCTTTACTTAATTGAAAAGTATCTCAGCAATATTACCTCGACATTTTACAGACAGACAATGTTCGCAGAGTTTGAATCGTTGGTGTATGAGAAGACAGAGGCAGGCGAAGCGCTTACCCCGGATATACTTTGCCGTATGTATAAAGAAATAACTCAGAAATACTGGGGTAGTGAAATGGTCATCGATGAACAAGAAGAATACACATGGGCAAGGGTTCCGCACTTCTATTATAATTTTTATGTATACCAGTACGCCACCGGATTTGCAGCATCGGAAATACTTGCAAGCAAAGTTAAGCGCGAAGGGACTACAGCTGTTGAAAGGTATTTTAGCTTTCTTAAAGCAGGCAGTTCGGATTACCCGATTAACATTCTTAAATCTGCAGGCGTCGACATGAATACTCAAGAGCCTATAGATGCTGTTTCGCAAAAGATGAATATGCTTCTAAATGAAATCGAATCTCTCAATGTTTAAAGATATCTTAAAACTAAAAAATCCTAATGAAAATCTATAATAAAAATGAATTGAATGAATTCCACCAATCTCTTACTTATGATGATATCAGCTTAATACCTACACAGATTTCGCGTGTCCGCTCAAGAATTGAAGCAGCTACCAATTGCAATTTTCTTGGAATGGATCTTCTGCTGCCGGTAGTTTCAAGCCCAATGGATACCGTTACCGGCTTGGAAATGGCTAATGAACTTAGCAAGCTCGGATGTACCGGGATTTTAAACAGGTTCGATTCTTCATTTGATAATGTAATTAAGAATCATATAAGCGACGAATCTGTAAAAGCAGTTTCAATTGCCTTAAATACCGGCGATGACGTAATTGAAAAGCTTGCCGGACATAAGAGAGTTATTTGCATAGATACCGCAAATGCAAACAACAATGCCGTATTGAAAAAAACCGAGGAGATAAAGAAGAAATATAGTATAAATATAATTGTAGGAAACATTGCTCACGGCGCAAGCCTTAAGCAACTTGAAGATGCTGGCGCCGATGCAGTTAGGGTTGGCATCGGCAGCGGAAGCGTTTGTACTACTTCAATTCAAACCGGCATCGGGATCGGTCAGGTGTCTTCACTCCTCAGCGTTTTATTCACCCGGTCTGAACTGAAGTTAAAAATTCAAATTATTGCCGACGGCGGAATAAAAAGCCCCGGCGATATTGCAAAGGCAATCGCTCTCGGTGCCGATGTGGTAATGCTCGGAAGAATGCTTTCAGGAACTAAGGAAACTCCGGGCGAGGTAATTAAATATAACGGACAACTTTGGAAAAAGTATAGGGGCTCAGCTTCATTCGGTGTAAAGATGAAGAATGAGTTTATTGAAGGCGAAGAAACTATGGTCCCGTATAAAGGAGCCGTTAAAAATGTTATTGATAATATTTCAGACGGCTTACGTAGCTCGATGAGCTATATGAATTGCATGTCCCTTGATGAGCTCCGGGAAATTGAAACCTTTGCTATCCTTTCAAATAGTTCTTACCTTGAAAGACTGCCAAGGATTTAGCCGTAAGACTTAATTTGAATATTGAGGTAGTTGTGAAAAAGCTTATACAGATTATTATTCCGTTACTTCTTATTTCCTCTTCTGCTTACTCGCAGAAGAAGGCTTTTACAATCGAAGATTTATATAAGATAAGGTATGTCGGCTCACCGGTTGTCTCTCCAGACGGAACAATGATTGCCTTTACATTGACCGACTATGACTTTAATGCACGTACATCCAATACAGACATTTACGTTATGAACTCCGACGGTACTAATATTCGCCAAGTTACTTCCTATAAAAAAGATGATTATGACCCGGTTTGGGCTGTAGACAGTAAAGGCGTTTACTTTGTGTCCGTACGAAGCGGAACACCTGAACTTTATTACTACTCGCTCGATGAGGATAGGACTTCACAGGTAACATATACTTCTACCGGTGTTGATGCGCCGGTTATATCACCTAATGGGAAACTGGTTGCATTTTCTACCGACGTTTATCCAAACTGCGGTGCAAACGACGAATGCAATAAGACTATTGATTCTGCAGCTTCTAACGGTCCGGTAAAAGCTTATGTTGCCGACCATCTTTTGTTCCGGCACTGGACTGCATACTCTGCAGGAAAGTATACTCATATTTTCATTTACAACTTGATAAATAAAACATGTATCGATGTAACGCCGGGTAAATTTGTCTCTCCAACATTTATGTTAGGCGGAGGAATTGGTTATAACTTTTCGCCCGATAGTAAAGAGCTTTGTTTTGTTTCAAACCATGATCCTCATCCTGAAGCTTCAACAAATTCCGATCTTTGGATAGTGCCTGTTTCCGGTGGTAAAGCAAAAGATATTACAAAAGAAAATAAAGCATGGGATGGTTGGCCTATTTATTCACCGGATGGGAAGTATATAGCTTATAGAACGCAAGCTATACCTAACTACGAATCAGACAGATTTAGAATTGCACTCTACAATAGGGAAAACGGGCAGTCAAAAATTATTACGAATAGCTTTGATAATTGGGTTGACGATTTCAGATGGAGCCCGGACTCTAAGACTATTTATTTTACCGGCGAATATCACGGCTACTCACCTATCTATAAAATTGATATATCATCAGACTCCATTTCCGAAATAAGCGGCGAAAAATCGATTTCAGATTTCGAAATATCTCCTAATGGAAAATATATTTATTATCTTGCAAGTACAGTTGATAAGCCTCGCGAAATTTATCTTTTGAATTTAACTAACGACCTGTCTTTAGAAGTAACAAACTTTAATAAGGATTTTCTTGATGAGGTTGATGCACGTCCCGCAGAAAAAATGTGGGTAAAAGGCGCAGGCAATAGTAAAATTGAAGTTTTTATAGTTAAGCCTCACAACTTTGACCCTTTAAAGAAATATCCTTTAATACTAAATGTTCATGGAGGACCGCAAATGCAATGGATGGATTCTTTCAGAGGCGATTGGCAGGTTTATCCCGGCGCCGGCTACGTTGTTGCTTTCCCTAATCCTCACGGTTCAACCGGTTACGGACAAAAATTTACTGCGGAAATATCGGGCGACTGGGGCGGTGAAGTTTTCGAAGACCTTATGAAGGTTACGGACGAACTTGAAAAACTACCTTATGTGGACGCAAGCAGAGTCGGCGCTATGGGATGGTCTTTTGGAGGTTATATGATGGATTGGTTCCAGGCAAAGACTCATAGGTTCAAATGCCTTGCTTCGATGATGGGAATTTTCGATCTGAAATCTTTCTGGGGATCAACTGAAGAGCTATGGTTCCCCAACTGGGATCTGAAAGGACAGCCGTGGAATTCAAATCTTTATGAAATATTTTCTCCATCGAGTTACATTAAAAATTTTGCCACTCCTACTCTAATAATTACTGGACAAAAAGATTTCCGCGTGCCTTATACTCAAAGTATCCAGTATTTTACAACTCTTCAAACGCTGGGAATTCCATCCAGATTAATTATTTTTAAAAACGATGGACATTGGCCAAATTATATAAAGTCCATGCCCCTTTATTACGATGCGCACCTAGATTGGTTTCATAAATATCTTGGCGGAAAGCCTGCGCCTTATGATGTTCACAAGATGGCTGAAAATGTTGAGGTTAAGATGGAAGGAAATTAGCTTATTATAATTTTATTTTGTGCATTGGTTCAAAATTGCTGTTTGAATATCTATCATAAATATTCGCAGGTTCCCTAGCCGGATTTTTTTTATACCTTTGAGAGGTGTTTGAAAAGTAGTTTTTTATGTCCTTCTTTTTAATTAAAAATTCTTTATCTGCCAAATGAAATGGTTGCATCTCAACATTTAGCACCTGGAACCTGCCGCTCTTATTTTCGATTGGCTCTACTTTTATTTGAATAGGATTATTTACCGGCTCAACGGTCGAAATATCCGAATAAGGCTTTCGTCTTTTTCTATCTTTTACTTTATATATGAAATATGAAACAAGCACAACAATGGCTGCAAATAAAGCAAATAACTTTAGCGATATAATTATAATTTGAATAAGTTCCATATACTTTCCAATTTTTGCCTTTTTTGAGCAATTATTATACCATGAAGAATTTTTTACTATTACAAGTTTTGAGATTAAAAGATTGAAATTTTGAGATTATCTATCATTTTGAGAAATAATTACTGCTCTAAAAATGAACCACAAGGCTATTTGTTAACCGAGTTATGTACTTATTTCTTTTAACCCTTCTTTATTGCATAAACTGTTATTTGATTTTCTTGGCATTGTTTGATAATTTAAATAATTAAATTATAATGATTTATAATACAATTTTTATGTAAGGAAAAAATCATGACTAAGGCTGACATTGTTGATAAGGTAGCTGAGGGCACCGGTTTAACTAAACTGGAAACCGAAGCAATTATTGAGGGATTTTTTAAAACCGTTATAGAGTCTTTAAAAGAAGGCAGAGGAATTGAGATTAGAGGATTTGGAAGCTATAAAGTTAAGAAAAAGAGAGCACGGCAGGCTCGCAACCCCAAGACCGGAGAATCTGTTTTTGTACCAGAACATTTTGTTCCGACTTTTAAGTTCTCTAAAGATTTTAAGGACTTAGTTGACCAAGGTATGAAAGAGTTGAAATAGGATGGTTAAACATTGTCCTGAGTGTGGTTCCAAGCTTGAAAGAGATTATAAATTTTGTCCCGAATGCGGTTGTAATTTAAAAAAGATTGAACAAGAAAAGCAGGAAATTGAAAAAGCCTCAGTGGCGGCTCATAGCGAAAGTACGCCTTCGGAAAAAATTATCTGCGATAATTGCGGCGAAGAAAACAGTAAGGAAAATATCGTTTGTTCCAGTTGTGGAGTAAAACTGCAACCGGGTATAGTTGAAAAGCCTGTTAAAACCGGAACAAAAGATATTAAGAAACTTTCCGGACCATCCGGTAAAAAATCAAAGGTTGCAATTCAAAACAATAAAGGTAAAACCTTTAAGGCTAATTTGCCTGCAGCAAAGAAGCAGCTTAATACAATTAGAACTATTACTATTATAGCAGTTGGACTTGGGATAGCTCTGATCCTTTTGATTTTTTCGGGTGTATTTAATTCTGTAATTGTACCTGGCAGTTCTTCATCATCTTCAGCTGGCAGCAACAATCAAAGTTCGGGAACTAATCTGGCGGATATTCAGAAGATGAACGGGCTTGAGCAGGCTATTAAGAACAACCCCTCTGATACGTCATCAATCCTTGAGCTTGCGCATTTAAAGAATGACGCAGGAATGTACCAGCAGGCAATAGTAAGTTACAAACAATATCTTGCTTTAGTACCAAGCGACCCTGATGCAAGAATTGATATGGGAATTTGTTATTACAATTTGCAGAATTATCCAACGGCGATTGCAGAGATGCAAAAGGCGCTTCAATACGATCCTAAACATCAAA
>JAJYIL010000032.1 GCA_021790055.1 Bacteroidota bacterium | reverse complement strand
TTGCCGTTTCAAAAGCTGAAAGTGAAAAGGGAATAGTGAATAGTGAAAATGGAATAGTAAAGAGTGAAGAGTTGAGAGAGGTTCATACGCCGGGTGTGAGGTCGATTGATGAGCTTTGCGCGTTCCTAAAAATTGATGAGACACAGTGTGCAAAGTCAAGAGTTTATATTCAAAACGGTAAAGCTGTTTTGGTATTAATGCTTGGAAACGATGAAGTGAACGAGACGAAGCTGTTGAAAGTATTAGGTGAAACCATTCGCCCTGCTCATCCGGATGAATTAAAAGAAATAACAGGAGCCGATGCAGGCTCCATCGGTCCTATCGGATTTAGAGGGATGATATTTGCAGACTTGCGGCTAAAAGATGCCAAGAATCTTTTCAGCGGCGCAAATAAAAACAACTTTCACATCAGCGGAATAGATTTAAGCCGGGATGTAAAGGGCATTGAGTATAAAGATTTACGCAGCGTGAAATCCGGCGAAATCTGTTCAAGATGCGGCAGAAAGCTTGAAGTATTCACGGCAATAGAACTCGGGCATATCTTTAAGCTTGGGACAAAATATTCCGCGGCAATGAAAGCGATGTTCTTAGATGAGAACGGCAAAGAGAATCCGCTGATTATGGGAAGCTACGGGATAGGCGTTGAGCGGCTTATGGCTTGTTACATAGAGCAGCACCACGACGATAAAGGAATTGTATGGGAAAAGACTCTCGCTCCATTCCTTGTCCACCTGATAGCTCTTAACATGCGCAAACAGGAAGTTGTTGACGCATCGGAGAAAATTTATAATGATCTAACTCAATCGGGGATAGAAGTTTTATTTGACGACCGCATGGATGCTCAGGCAGGATTTAAATTTAACGATGCAGACTTGCTGGGGATGCCTGTGCAGGCTATTATAGGAGACAGGAAATTGAAGGAAGGCAAGGTTGAAGTGAAGCTGCGGAAATCCGGCGAGAGGTTTGACATTGAGTTAAATGATTTAGTAGTTAAGATAAAAGAATTGCTGGTATAAATCTTTGTTGAATATTATACTTTCTTTATACCGGATCTATATGAACAAACACTTTATTTATTTCCGGTAAGTTGGAAACTACTTCCTGAACTTTTATACCGATGTTGTGCGATGTTTCCGTAGAAGAATCTTTTGCAACATCGATATGAATTTCAATGTGGAATTTGTTTCCCACGTAATGAGATTTCAGCTCATTTAAGCCCAGCACACCGTCAACCTTTAAGGCGGCATTGGCAATCTCAAGAATTAAATTCTTATCTGCAGATTTGCCCATCAGGTAACCAATATTTTCTTTAGCTATCTGGTAGCCGGAACGGAAAACAAAAAGTGCAATTAGTATACCTGCAATTCCATCTAAATAACGAAAGCCAAGCTGAACGCCAACTATCCCAACGATAGAAAGAGAAGAAGCGAGTACGTCATTTAAGCTGTCGACCGCACCGGCTTTTAATGCCGGGCTTTTGAACTCTTTGCCGACAGATGATTGGTAGTGCGTTAATATCAGCTTTGTAATTATTGTTGCTATTAAAATTATGTATACAGGTGCGGTAATATCGGTTGGATATGGTGTAAGAATTCTGTTCACGGAAGCTTCGATTAAGTTTATGCCGACTACTGCAGTGAATAAGGCAACAAGAAAAACAGCAAGCGGCTGGGCAGCGTTATGCCCAAATTGATGATCTTCATCGGGCTTTTTCAACGAGAGCCTTACGCTGTACATTATTGCACCTGAAGATACGATATCGGTCAGCGAATTTATCGCATCGGAAATAACGGCTATGGAATTAGACATAATTCCGGCGGCTGCTTTAATAATAAATAAAAAAATATTTACAGCCATCGAAAGATTAGTTGCTCTTTTTAGGTTTTTTACCATTCTTATCCGTCGTGAAATCAGACAGTAAAAATAGTGATATTTTTTTATATTTAAGTCGTTTATTCTACTTTAAAAATAAATGATCGAAGTCTTACAAAATACCCTTGGAAAAATCGGAAAGCTAACAAATAGTTCTGAGGATTTATTCCCGTCGTTTTATGATCCGGGAATAACGAGATTAACGTCATCTGGATGTGGAAAGAGTAGTAAGCGTGAAACCTACTGATATTTTAATTTCCCGGTGCAGTGAGCTGCTGGAATCTTTTTTTGAAGCCTCGGAAGACTTGATATTTGTACTTGACAAAGACGGCTGCATAATAAAAGTTAACGAATACGGCGCTGCTTGTCTGGATTATGTTCAGAACGAAATACAAAACACTCACCTTATTGAGTTAGTTGCGTCGCGTGATAAGCACTCTTTTGCAAAGTCATTTAGAAATATCATAGAAGAAAACAAGCTAATTACATTTGAAACAACTTTTCAGAGCAGGTTAGGAAACGAAATTGTATTTCAGATTAGCTGCAAGCCGGTTTATGAGGATGGAATCGTACATGGTGTAGCAGGAATCGGGAAGAATATTACCGTACTGCGTAGCTATGAAGAAAAGATAAATGATCTTAATCTAAAGCTAATTGAAGCTAACAGGATTATTTCTCTTGAGCGACAGCGATCAAACAGGCATAAGGCTATTCTTGCCGAATTAAACAAAATGAAAAGTGAATTTATCTCAAACATATCTCATGAACTGCGTACACCTTTAGCTTCGATTATCGGGTTTGCGGAAACGATATCTTCGGATCCTGACATGCCTGCGGAAATGAAACACGAATTTAATGAAATAATACTAAGCGAAGGAAAGCGGCTTGCAAAATTAATTAACGACGTACTTGATCTTTCCAGGCTTGAAGCGGGACAGATTGAACTGGTTAAAAATAACTTTGACGTTTCTGCCCTGTTGGTGGAAGCGATAGATTCAAACAGAAAAAACATAGAGGCAAAGGAAATTCACTTAACTACGGAGATACCGCCGGAGCCTGTAATATTAAACGCCGACAAAGAAAAAATCTTCCGTGTCCTTTCGAGCTTGATTAACAATGCGGTTAAGTTCAATCATCATAAGGGAAGGATAACTATAACCGCTCAAAGCTTATACAAAGAATATGAAGTTACAATAAGCGATACCGGGATAGGAATTCCTGAAAGGGATCTTCCGTATATATTTCAGAAGTTTTACAGGGCTAGCAGATCGGGGAACGAAATTCCTGGGACAGGCTTAGGCTTGGTTTTTGTAAAACAAATTGTAGATTTGCATAAGGGATTTTTGTCTATACATAGTGAATTAAACAAAGGAACAACTGTTCTGCTTAAATTGCCTAAGGAAACAAGAGTTTAACAATGATAGAGGGATACAGTGGGTAAATTAGTCTTCATAGTAGATGACGAACAAGCTATTTCCAAACTTCTTACCTATTGGGTAAAAGACAAATGGAAATATGATGTTGAAGTTTTCTCAAACGGCGAAGATGTTCTGCGCCGGTTGAATGCAAAGCCGGATTTAATTCTACTAGATATAATGCTTCCCGGTATGGACGGTATCGAAGTCCTTAAAAGAGTTAAGCAGTTCGATGAAAATCTTCCTGCAATAATGCTGTCTGCCCAGGGCAGCATAGAAGTGGCTGTAGATGCGCTTAGACTGGGAGCCTTTGATTATTTTCCAAAGCCAATCGATATACAGCGCCTTGAGCCCGCTATCAAAAATGCAATTAAAAATTATGAATTGACGAAAGAACTGGAAAGCTTAAAGGAAAATGTAAAGCACGAGTACAGTTTCGACCACATTATATCTGCAGACGGAAAGATGCAGGATGTATTCAAGCTGGTTACAAAAGTTTTAAACAATGATATTACGGTTCTTATCCACGGTGAAAGCGGAACCGGGAAAGAACTAATCGCAAGAGCAATCCACTATAACGGGAAACGGAAGGATAAGCCGTTTATCGTTGTAAACTGCGCTTCAATACCGAGAGAGCTTCTTGAGAGCGAATTATTCGGACATGAAAAAGGTTCGTTTACCGGCGCTTACCAGAAGAAGCTCGGTAAGTTTGAGCTTGCAAACGGCGGGACAATTTTTCTTGATGAAGTTGGAGAGCTTGAAATGATGCTTCAGTCAAAGCTGCTGAGGGTAATTCAAGAAAGAGAGTTTGAGCGCGTTGGCGGAACAGAGCTAATTAAGACAGACGTCCGGATTATCTCGGCTACAAACCGCGATCTAAAGCTGGCTGTTGAAAAGAAAGAATTCAGAGAAGACTTATTTTACAGATTGAATTCCTTCCCGATTGTAGTGCCTCCGCTGAGACAAAGAAAAGGCGACATCCTGGTTTTAGCGCAGGCTTTCTTAAATAACTTTAACAACAAGCTTGGAAAGAATGTGAAAGGATTTTCCAAGAAGGCGTACAAGCTTATCTATGATTATAATTGGCCCGGCAATGTACGCGAGATTGAAAATATGATTGAACGATGCTTAATTATATGTGAAAAAGATACAATTGACATTGACGATCTTCCGTCGCATATTAGGAGTGCGGAACCTGCAAGCAATTCCGATTTTAGTACGGCATTGTTCAGCGATGATAATATTGTCCCTTTCGAGAAGCTCAAGGAAGAA
Organism: Bacteroidota bacterium; assembly: GCA_021790055.1. Taxonomy (GTDB): domain Bacteria; phylum Bacteroidota; class Ignavibacteria; order Ignavibacteriales; family Ignavibacteriaceae; genus FEN-1297. Next base: position 7,812 of record JAJYIL010000032.1, on the reverse strand, counting down.
TCAATACGGCACGCTCTTAAAGTTACTAACGGAAATATTGTTGAAGCCGCTAAAAAGCTGCAGCTGGGCAGAGCAACAATTTACCGCTTGATGGAAAAATACAATATTGAAAATAGATCATTCGAGTAAAACAATAATAAATTCTTAGGTAGCAATATGGATTTTATACGGGAAAAGCATGGCGATATAATTGTAGAAGTTGTTAACCTTACAAGAGCAACCCTAAAGGAAGCCGAAGAGTTTAAGCAAACACTAACTCAGGACATCGAGATGGGAGCCAGGAAAATTGTTGTTGATCTTACCGAGTGCGAGTTTATTGATTCTACATTTTTGGGGGCGCTTGTTGTATCTCTTAAGAAGATAACCAACTTGGCGGGAGATTTAAGGCTTGTCGGATTCCAGCCTGCGGTTCATTCCATGTTCGAGCTTACAAGAATGTACAGGGTCTTCGAAGCCTTTAAAACAAAGGAAGAAGCTATTCAAAGCTTTAATTAGTAAAATATGCCTAACGATGAAAAGAAAAGCATCCTTGTAATTGATGACGATGTTACGATTCGGAAACTGCTGAACCATCACTTAAAGAAAAATAATTACACCGTGTTTGAAGCCGAAGGTGCCTTACCTGCCTTTGAGCATTTGAAAAAGGAGAACATTGATTTAGTTCTTTGCGATGTAACAATGGACGAGATGGATGGATTTACATTCTGCAAGAAAGTTAGGGAGAATGAAAACTACCGCGCCTTGCCGTTTGTTTTCGTTACCGCCAAATCAAGCATGGAAGATAAATCCATGGCGCTTGAAGCGGGCGGCGACGATATAATAACCAAGCCCTTCGATGTTAAGGAACTTTTGCTTAAGATTCAAACGCTGATGCGAAGAAGCGAGATCTACAAAGTCTATGGCACCAAAAAAAATCTTGAGCAGTCTTTTAACCAGACCACTTCAAAAATACTTTTAGTGGATGATGATCAATCGCTTGCAAAATTATTTGAATACAACTTGAAGAAAGCAGGCTTTGAGTGTGAGATAGCATATAACGCCGAAGGCGGCTTCAATAAAGCATTGTCCTTTCAGCCTGATATAATTGTTTCCGACATCATGATGCCGGAAGTAGACGGGTTTGAATTTAGAAAGAGGCTTCTTGCCGATGAGAATCTCAAATCAATTCCATTTGTCTTTCTAACTTCTAAGAGTGAAGAGAACGATATCCTCGACGGTTACGATCTCGGGATTGCCGATTATGTTTTGAAGACTGCAGGTCCGCGAGTTGTTGTCGCAAAGGTTTCTGCCATAGTTAAAAGCCTTGGTAAGGAAAGACAAAAAGTAGTTTCGGAGCTTCATCATGCTGCCGATTCTTTGCGTGTAAAAGTTGTCCCGGATAACTGTCCGACCTTCGAAGGCTTTGAAATAGAGCATTGGCATGTTCCGTTCCACGGTATACCGGGGGGAGACTTTATTGATTATTTCAGGATGGACGAGGACAACCTTGCTGTTGTTCTCGGCGATGTAATGGGCAAGAAGTGGGGCGCATGGTATTTTGCATTTGCGTATGCCGGCTATGTTAGGAGCGCTATCAGAGTAGCGCTTCAAACGGCAAAAGAATTTTCTCCATGCGATATCCTGCAGCAGGTTAACAAATCAGTTTACCAGGATGCAAAAGTTTCCGAAGTGTTTGCAACCTTATCTATCGTTACAATAAATAAGAAAGACAAGGTATTAAAGTATACCGGTGCCGGCGATCTGCCGGTAATTTATAGAAATTTTTCAGCCGAAACCGTTACAAAAATAAAATCAAAAGGGCTGCTGCTTGGCTTCGCTGAAAATGGAAATTACGAAGATACAACCTTAAGCCTGAACGATGGAGATATGATTTTTTTGGTTACGGATGGTATAATTGAATCACGCAACTCCCTGGGCGAGCAATTTGGCTCCAAACGCCTGGAAGAAATAATTGAAAATGCAAAACCGGAACAAAAGACGCTTATTGTTTTGAAAGAAGCATTTAATTCATTTACCGAAGGTAAGTTTGAGGACGACATCAGCCTTATTGGAATTAAGGTTGCTAAATAAGAATTTACTTTTATAGGATTTTTTTATAAATTCTAATGTACATTTTCCAAAGCATGTAGTTATTACTGAAATAATTAGAAGAGAAATTTCATTTACCTGGTGAGAAAAGGTTAATTTGAATTAAGCATTGGAGGGATGTTTATGAAAGGTGTATTGTCTTCAAAACATGAAGGTACAAAAAAGAAGCAGGATACAAAGTCTTTTATCCTAAAATATATTATATATCCAATTCGTTCCGGTATAGGCGGATTTGCTTCGTTTTTTGTAGTGCTTGCCGCGGCTAAATATCTGGGTTCTATTATAAGAACTTCGGAATCCTTTATAATTGATGCGGAAGATTTTTTACTTTCTCTTATGGGATTTATCCTCGTTTTCCTAATAAAGTTTCTGGGAAATTTTTCGCAAAGCGATCAATCCTGAAAAGAAGAAGCGATTTAAATTTCTGCGCTGGCTTGAAGCTTTTCAGTTCTATCGGCAATCTTTAGTTGTTCGATTAGCTCCGAGATGTCGCCTTCCATAATGTTGGATAGATTGTAAAGAGTCAAGCCGATACGGTGGTCTGTAACTCTGTTTTGCGGATAGTTGTAAGTTCTTATTTTATCGCTACGGTCGCCGCTTCTTACCATGGATTTTCTTTGAGCAGAGATTTCCGCATCATGCTCTTTCTGTTTTGCATCAAAGAGCCGCGCACGCAATACCTTCATTGCTTTCTGGCGATTCTTTAACTGGGAGCGCTCGTCCTGACATTGAACAACCATACCCGTAGGGATGTGTGTTATTCGAACGGCTGTTTCAACCTTATTTACATTTTGTCCGCCGGCGCCTCCCGACCTAAAAATATCAATTCTAATATCATTTGGATTTATTTCTATCTGCACATCTTCAGCTTCGGGAAGTACTGCAACCGACGCAGCTGACGTGTGAACTCTTCCGTTAGCTTCTGTTTCCGGTACTCTTTGAACGCGGTGGACTCCGCTTTCAAATTTCAACTCGCTGAAAACATTTTCTCCATTTATTGAGAAAACCGCTTCCTTAATACCGCCGCGCCCGGTATCGTTAATATCAATTAACTCCACCTTCCAGCCTTTCTTTTCAACAAACCTGTTGTACATCCGGAACAAATCGCCTGCAAACAATGCAGCTTCTTCACCGCCCGTGCCTGCACGAATTTCCATAATTACATCTTTGTTATCGTTAGGATCTTTTGGAAGCAGAAGGACTTTTATCTCTTCTTCAAGTAAAGACTTTTTTTCTTCCAATTCGGCAAGTTCGGCTTCGGCAAGTGTCGAAAGCTCTTTGTCTAAACCTGATTCGATTAATTCTTTATTACCGTTAATATTATTCAGAACGTGCTCATATTCTTCGTAAGCGCGTACAATGCTCTCCAGTTCACTCCGTTCCCTGCTTAAGCTTACAATCTTATCCCTGTCGTTTAAATAAGCTGGATCGGAAAGTTGCTGGTTTATTCTTTCAAATTTCTCTTTAATCTTATTTAATCTATCGATCAGATCCATTTTTGTTACTCATTTTTCGCATGCAAATATAGCAAAGGACAAAGTTAAAATCTAAGATACTTATTTTAGCAGCAAAAGCTTTTTGGTGGCAGTAAAACTTCATGCTCTTAATCTATAGAAGTATTCACCGCTTGCAAGATTACTTCCATCAAACTTTATAGAATATTTCCCTTGAGCTTTATAACCATCAACTGGTATCTTTACTAAATTTCCAAGTATATCGTAAACCTTCAGCGTTACAAAACTGTTATTTGGAATTTGGTAATTGATAATTGTAGTCGGGTTAAAAGGATTGGGATAGTTCTGATATAAGAAAAATGTTTTGGGGATGACGGGCTTAGTTGCGTCGACCCCGGTAAGAATGTTAATAGCAATATCCTGCGAGTAGTTATTAAACATATAGTTTATCGTAGACCAGGTTTCCGACGATGAGGATAAGGAACTCAAAGGAAAGGCAGTCCATGACCAAACGAGTGCGCCTGCATAGCCGTTCTGGTAAAGCCATGGATAAAGAAACTGGCGTAAGATGCCGTTGTCGTCGTTCATAAAAAATTCTGCTACTACAAGCGGCTTATTTAATTGCCAGTAAGAGTACGGATAAAGAAAGGAATTAAGATTGCCGTTTTGTTGATAATAATGAACATAATAAAAGTCCAGAGTGCCTGCTGTATCGCCTCCGGCAGCAATTAAGAGATTATCCCTATAGAAATTAAAATTTAGAGTGGAAATGATCTTCTTTATGTAAGAAATAAACTGCCCGGCAGTCAAATTTGTACTGTGTATTATATTAAATTCATTAACCAGTTTTCCCAATAGTTGAGAGGAATACGATTCGACCTTTTCCAGATTAAGTTCCCTTTCGTTTAACGCGGGGTTAACATCCGTAATTGTATTAAAGTTGTCGGCGCCGCTTGTTACAAACGCGTTAGGGTCTGCCCTGTGAAAAACGCCAGCCATCAGGTTAATGCATCGTTGTATGTCCGTCATCGGGATAATGTAATCGCCCGCCTAGTTGTATTCGATTGACATACCTTCGGGTTCATTAAAAATTTTCCAGGCTACAACCGCAGTATTCCCTTTAACTGAATCTACCATAGGTATTAATGCATTACGAATATATGCTTGTATGTAGGAAGTATCCGTAAGAAACTTTTTATTCCGGTTAAGCTCACTTGAATCTACTTCGGAAAGATTTAACATATCTTAAGACTAAAGACATAAAATTAATCCGATATTATTTTGCAATGCGATCCTGAGAATTTGTCTAAGGTTTTTTATAGCAACAGTCGCGAGACCGGTTACAAAGCCGCTGGAGTTAAATTCCGGCGAATTAGTTCCGTTTGTATGGAGCCAGAGTCTTAAAACATTTCCGCCTTCTTGATGGACGGTTTGAAAGATTTGCCGGAATTTGGCGGTGTCTGACGGAGTAGGCTCTAAATCTGCGGCATAGTTTACCCATGCAATGTTTATTCCGCTTATAAAAATATTTTTATTTACATAGTGAATTCTTGATTGTGCATTGGATGAATTCTCTAAATATAAGAACAACATTATTAAAAAGAGCATCACCATTTTGATAAAATACAAATTGGCGCGTCTGTTGATGGATTCTATAACGGGTAACTTATACATTATGTCCTCAAGGTTTGTGTTAGATAAATTATTTTATTATCTAGAAAAAAAACCTGAGAAATTTGTAAGTACATATTGCCTGTAAAGAACTTTTTGTGACCGCATTATATATTTCCTTGTCTTAATTACTTTTTCTAATTTCTAAAACTGCTATTTAAACTTGATAAAGCGAATTGATCGGGAACTATTATTTCTTATGTTTGTTGAGCGAAGTTTTAACCATTTATAAGATGAAGAAGTTCGAAATACCAAATTTTTATCGAAGCTCATTTATATCAAGGATTAAAGAAGCCCGGAAAATAGATGACCCGCGTAAGAAGGATTTTACTCCCACTATCCTGGATTTCGGACCCGTTAGATTTTTGATTGCCAGGCATTTCGGCTTCTGCTACGGAGTTGAGAATGCGATTGAGATTGCATATAAGACCGTAGAGAAAAATCCGGGCAAAAGAATTTTTCTGTTAAGCGAGATGATCCATAATCCGGGAGTAAATGAAGAGTTGAAAAGTAGAGGCGTTCGATTTTTGATGGACACTTCCGGTAATCAGATAATTGATTTCTCCGAATTACGCAACGACGATATTGTTATTATTCCTGCATTCGGAACGACAATTGAAATCCAGAACAAGCTTAATGAGATCGGGATTGACCCGTACAGCTATAACACAACTTGTCCCTTTGTAGAGCGCGTTTGGAACCGTTCTTATCGACTTGGCGAAGATAATTTTACCGTTGTTATTCACGGCAAGCACAACCATGAAGAAACACGTGCAACTTTCTCCCATACGATTAGAAATACCAAGGCGGTAGTTGTCAGAAATATTGAAGAAACAAAATTTCTTTCTTCAGTTATCATGGGGGAAAAAAGTGAAAATGAATTTTATTTTTTTTTTAACGGAAAGCATTCTGAAGGGTTTAATGCTGGAAGAGATCTTGAAAAGATAGGAGTAGTAAACCAGACAACAATGCTTGCAACAGAAACGCAAGCTATAGCGGATCTCCTTAAGCAAACTATGATAAAAAGGTTCGGTGAAAATGATATAAAGGAACATTTTGCCGAGACATGGGATACACTCTGCTACGCTACCAACGATAACCAGGAGGCGACATACGGCTTGCTGAAAGAGAACGCCGATTTTGCAGTTGTTGTCGGGGGCTATAACAGCAGCAATACCGGGCATATAGTCGAACTATGCTCAGAAAAGCTGCAAACTTATTTTATCTCTTCTGCTGATAAGATTATATCCCCTAACCGAATTAGTCACTTCAATATCAAATTGAAGAAAGAAATTATATCGGAAAATTTTCTTCCTGATAAAAAAGTTGTGGATATCATATTGACGAGCGGTGCATCATGCCCGGATGCACTTGTAGACCAGGCTCTGCAAAAGTTACTCTCTTTTTTCGATGGAGCAAAGGATATGGATTCCGTACTTCAAGAAGTAATAAGCGCTAAATAATGGCATTCGTTTATTTATAATCCTAACTGAAATTAGATTAGGCATAATCATCATTTAACTTCGGCACAAAGGTATAGGTAAACTGTTTGGAAAACGCATGATACTTTATACCGTATACCTATTTACCCTTTGACCGAGGTACTTAATCCTGAAAAGCTTTCGATACTTGTAATTGATTCCGATTTATTATTTCACCTTCAAGTTTATTACGAACGGTTTTGAAGTGGGGAATAAGCAAGTCTGATCGTTGCATGGCTGGTATCGAACTTCACCTTCTAATTTTAAATTTCTCTTTTTGAATTTCTTCTTTATGATGAATTGAATTTTCACAATTGCTTCATCCTCATACAATGCCATTTGAGACTGAGAGAATTGGAGCTTTGTAATTAGCGGTTCCGGGTAGATAATCTTCTTTACCTGGATGCCTGGATTGCTCTTTATAGATACAACTGTTGGGGATAAATTGTCATCCAACGGTTTGTTGGAATTTATGTGCCATCCATTTTTTATTTGAAGAGCCACATCAGCATCAAAAGGCTTTCCTATTGAAATTACTTTAGGAATCTTTATTTTAACATCGACTACTTTATCAGGAGATGTCTGGGTTAAACCTCTTCCCACAAAAAAAATGATAAATAAAAGTGTTGCGTAAATTGATCTTTTCATGTTAATTCTTTTAATTCAAAGCTATTTGTTATTCACATCTGCATAAAATGATTGCAGCACATCCTTTGTGCTATTATTCTGAATCCATGCAGCCACGGCAAGGTTATTTCTGTTGATCTTATCCGTACGTTCGTTCCACCCCTGAAAAGGTACTCCTTGTCTCCATGAAGCGTCTTTTGTCGGATCATCAAGATAAGTCGAAAGATTCTTTTCAATTTCATACCGGCATACAATAATCATATGAATTAATAGTCATACATTCTAAATGTTGACTGAAATATTTTTTTCAATTGCAAATTTACCATTTATTACAAAAAATTTATAAGGAGAATAAAATGTCAATAAAAATAACTTTCCCCGGTAACAAGAAAGTTGATGCCCATGTTAACGGATATATAATCCACACAGACCAGCCAAAGGAAGGCGGCGGCGATGCAACTGCTCCTGCCCCATTCGAGCATTTCCTTGCT
>JAJYIL010000031.1 GCA_021790055.1 Bacteroidota bacterium | reverse complement strand
TAAAGTGACTGATAGAGAGAAAAAAAATTCAACAAGCATAGTTTTTATTTCTCACTTACAGCAACTATTTTGAGAGGTATTTCAGATACGAGAAGTAAAATTATGAATTATACATTTGGAGAATTTTTAAAAGTTGTTATTCAATTAAAATTTAGTGTTTAACAAAACTTCAAAAGAAAAATAATTGGAGAAAAAGTACTTGGCATAGTTTTATATAAAAGCCTAATGTTAGATTTGATAAAAGTAAGATATATATAAGAAATATTTTTAATTAAGAAAGAGGGTAAGGTGGAAAAACAAAATAGAAGAGAATTCTTTAAGACGACCGCAATTCTGGGCTCCGCAATTTCTGGCTTACCTTCAAAATCAATAAAAGCAGCGCCGAAGAATATCTTATCTGAAGATAGAATGGGAGTACTTGTTGATACATCTGCATGCATTGGATGCAGGAATTGTGAATGGGCTTGCAAAACTGCTCATGATATTGAAACGCCTCAGTTAGAAAAATATAACGACAGGTCAGTCTTTAAAGAAATAAGACGCCCGGATGTAAATGCTTTAACAGTAGTTAACGAATATCCTAATCCGCAGAACGCCCAGCTTCCTACGGATGTAAAAGTACAATGCATGCATTGCGATCATCCTGCATGCGTTTCTGCCTGTATAGTAGGGGCTTTTTCAAAACAAGAAAACGGATCAGTAATTTGGGATACGAAAAGGTGTATCGGATGCAGGTACTGTATGGTTGCTTGCCCGTTCCAGGTTCCGTCTTTTGAATATAACAAAGCAATAAATCCTGAAATTAAAAAATGCGACTTCTGCTTTGAGCGAACAAAGGTTGGCAAGCTTCCGGCTTGCGTTGAAATATGCCCGGTTGAAGCCTTAACCTATGGACCGCGAAACGATTTGGTTAAAATTGCGCGTGATAGGATAAGAAGAAATCCTGATAAATACTTCGACCACATTTACGGCGAGTATGAAGTCGGTGGAACTTCATGGATGTATATCGGCAGCCAGGACTTAAGAAAAAAAGCATTTCCAAAACTTGGAGATAAGCCCGCTCCCGGAGTTTCCGAGGCAATACAGCATGGAATATTTTCTTATTTCGTTCCACCGGTTTCGCTTTACGCCCTGTTAGGCAGCATAATGTGGATAACTAAAAACAGGAAAAATCAGGAGGAAGTATAGATATGGTATCCTATATGAAGCCTGCGTCAATCACTAAAAAGTTTTTTACTCCCGGAGTTTTTATCCTGATACTCTTGGCGTTAAACGGATTAGTATTTTTATTAGGCAGACTATTTTTCGGCATCGGCGCGGTTACACATTTGAATAACCAATATCCATGGGGAATCTGGATAGGAGTTGATGTCGCCGCCGGAGTAGCCTTAGCTGCCGGAGGATTTACAACCGCAGCGCTCGGTCATGTTATGCACCGTACACATTACCACGACATTGTTAAACCAGCATTATTAACAGCACTGCTCGGCTATACATTTGTTGCTCTCAGCGTCTCAATGGATATTGGAAGATGGTATTACATCTGGCATCCGATGATTATGTGGAACGGAACCTCCGCTCTCTTTGAAGTCGGTATTTGCGTTATGATTTATCTAACTGTTCTCTACATCGAGTTTCTTCCGATTGTAACGGAGAGATTTATAAACCATGTAAACTTCAAAGGAATATTTTCTTTTTTGAATAAACCTGTTGAACGCCTTCTGATTCTTCTGGATAAAGGATTATCGAAGGTAATGTTTGTTTTTATAATTGCCGGTGTAGTGCTTTCAACTTTGCACCAATCTTCCCTTGGAACCCTGATGATTATTGCTGGGCAAAAGATGCACCCGCTGTGGCAAACGCCGATTTTGCCTTTGCTGTTTTTGCTCTCGGCAATCTCGGTCGGATTCCCGATGGTAATTTTCGAATCATTAATAGCTGCTCGCTCTTTCGGATTGAAACCGGAGATGGAAGTACTCTCGCGGCTCGGTTCAATTGTTCCGCCAATACTTGGAGTATATCTCGCATTCAAATTAGGCGATATGTTTATCAGAGAAACTTTTGTTTACCTTACAAGCTTCAACACGGTAAGCATAATGTTTGCTATAGAGGTTTTGTTCGGAGTAATAATACCGCTCCGTATGTTTTTATCAAAGGCTGTTTTGAAATCGCCGCTCTGGTTGTTTATTGCATCCTGTCTTGTAATTTTCGGAGTGTTATTAAATAGGATCAACAACTTTGTAACGGCATATACGCCGCCGTATTCATTCGGTTCCTATTTCCCCTCTTTTGGAGAAATTTCCGTTACAGTCGGTTTTATAGCAATGCTTGTTTTATTGTACCGTGTAATTGTATTCAACTTCCCTGTAATCAGCTTACCGAAACGGCAATACATGATTCAAACTAAATTTACAATTAGGGGAACTGCCAGATGAAAAAGCTTATCTTGTTAAATATATTTTTGCTTTCATTACCGATTTTCAGTCAGTCGAAGCTTCCGAAGGGGCACTCGCTGTCAACCAAGCTGACTTGTAAAACATGCCATGCTTGTGAAGTACCGACAAAGAAGGATCCCTGCATGGTTGAATGCCCAAGAAATGAGATGGTTACTGTTTATCAGCCTGCAGATAAGACTATTAATGTTGTATTGCTTAAGGAATTGTCTAAGAAGTATTTGCCGGTTGTATTTTATCATAGGGCTCATGCTCAGATGTCGGAGATGTCCGGCGGCTGCACTACATGCCATCATTATAATACGAGCGGACCGATACAGCCGTGTAAAAACTGTCATCAAAAGGAAAGGAAAAGAGAGGATATAAGTAAACCGGATTTGGAAGCGGCATATCACCGCCAGTGCATAAACTGTCACCGCGAGTGGAGCCATGAAAATAGCTGCACCTATTGTCATGCGTTAAAATCAATAAGTGCAGGCGCCCGGAAAATTGATGTGAATAAAATCGCTCTAAAAGATCATCCAAAGCTAAAAGAGCCGGAGAAAGTTGTTTACGAAACTTCGAGCCGGGAGGGAAGGTACGTAATATTCTATCATAATGAACACATAAATCTTTTTGGGGCAAGTTGTATAAATTGCCACCAACATGAGAATTGTACACAATGCCATGATAAAGGTCAGCCGACTTTGACACAACAGTTTTATAATATGCCTATCAAAATTAAAAAATCTGCAGACCAGCATCATAAGCCGTGTTTTTCGTGTCATGAAAATGATAGCTGCAATCTCTGTCATAAAACAAAACCGGGAATGCCATTTAATCATGCGGTGCGAACAGGTTGGGCATTGAACAAATTTCATGAAAAATTATCATGCTCAAATTGCCACGGTACCTCGGGTAAATTTGTCAAGCTTGATAATAAATGCGAAAGCTGTCATAATTCTTTTGAAGCAGGTAAGTTCGACCACGACTTAACCGGACTGAGGCTCGACGAAAATCATAAAGATCTTGATTGTGTAGAATGTCATAAAGGAAAGAACTTCTCTAATCCCCCGGCTTGCGATAATTGTCATGAAGATAAAACCTTTCCAAAAAACAGACCCGGTAAAGAAGTTTCGCTTTCATTAAAAAGGAAATAGTGTATACAAAGTTTAATAAAATCTTATAGATTTCGGTTGAAAAATAAAAGCAAAGTTTACGCATTGGGAAGATTTGAAGTATGTTTAAGAAAATTGGTTTTAAATTAATATTAGCAGTTGGAGTAACGGCGCTTGTTACAATAGGAGTTTTTTCTTATTTCAACATCCAATCACATACAAGCAGCCTGCTTGCCGAGGTTGAAAGAAGCGCCAACCAGCTTAGCGAGACCGTAAAGCACAGCACACGCTACGATATGCTTCTAAACCAGCGCGATCGTATACACAAGATAATTAATACTATCGGCGACCAGCCTGGAATCCGGGATGTTCGCGTATTAAATAAGCTGGGGGAGATTATTTATTCATCTCATAAAGGCGACATCGGTAAGATGGTTGATAAGAATGCAGAAAGCTGCTACATGTGTCATGCTGCAAACAAGCCGCTTGAAAGGCTTCCGATAAAGGACAGAACAAGAATTTTCAGAGTCAATCCGGACTCATCCAGGGTTATGGGAATTATCAACCCCATATACAACGAGCCTTCATGCTGGGAAGCCGACTGCCATGCACATTCTAAAAGCCAAACAGTACTTGGAGTTCTTGATGTAACTATCTCTTTAAGCGACGTAGACAACCAGATAAAAAAAGGTGAAATTGAAATAGTAATTTTTGCAATATCGGCTGTGCTTGCACTAAGCTTTATTATCGGCTTTTTTGTTAGAAGATGGGTCGATAAGCCGGTGAAGGAATTACTGAACGCAACCAACCAGGTGGGGATTGGAAACCTTAATTATACAATAAAAGACAGCCGCAGCGATGAAATGGGAATGCTTGAACGCTCATTTAACAACATGACTAAGAAGCTGTCCGAAGCGCGGATGCAGCTTTTCCAATCGGATAAGATGGCGTCATTGGGAAGACTTGCTGCCGGTGTTGCTCATGAGATTAATAACCCGCTGACCGGCGTTCTTACTTACAGCAGCTTCCTCTTAAAACGTACTCAGAACAACCCGGAGCTTCAAGAAGACTTAAAGGTAATAGTTCGCGAGACAAAGCGAAGCAGGGAAATAGTTAAAAGCCTTTTGGATTTTGCAAGGCAATCTATTCCAAAGAAAAATGATGCTAACATTAATGACATAATAATTCATGCCGTCAGTGTTGTTGAGAATCAATTAGTATTAGACCATATCAAGCTTGTTAAAAGCCTTGATCCAGAGCTGCCCAACATAACTGTAGACTCAAACCAGATCCAGCAAGTGATTATAAATTTATTGGTAAATGCGAACGACGCGATAGGCAGAAGGGGCGGAACGATTAAAGTTTCATCTCAAAAACTAAATCTTTCTCCGTTTGGAATTATGCATATAAAGAAAGCCGTCTGTTCAAAGCGGCATGACTTGATGGATAACGAAATAAAAATAGAAGGGATGCCTTCGATAAAAGTAAAAGCACGCTCGAGCGACAACGAAGGATTTATTAACTTTGACCCGGTTTATGGAAAATGCAGGCATCAATACAGAATCGAACTTGACGTTAAAAAGGATATTGCAATAATGTGTCCTCAGTGCAGTCAATCGTTAATTGTAGAAGGAAAGAAATGCCCTAAATGCGGCGCACCTGTATATAATTTTGAAGTGCCGGCTCAAGGAATCTTTGAGGGTTGTATAAGAAAGGGCTGCAATTGGCAGAAGTGGGACGCTGTTGATATTGGCGGGCGGAAAGAATATATTGAAATAAAAATTTCGGATACCGGATGCGGGATAGCAAAAGAAGACTTATCAAAAATTTTTGAACCGTTTTTTAGCACTAAAGGGCAAAAAGGAACCGGGCTGGGTCTTTCGGTTATCTGGGGAATTATCGATAACCACAATGGTTCCATCAACGTGGAAAGCGAATTGAACAAAGGAACAGCTTTTACAATAAGACTCCCGATAATGCTGGAAGGGTAATATGAGCAGGCAATTCGACATATTGATAATAGACGATGAACAGGTTATTACCGAAGCTGTAAATAAAATCTGCGCGATGGAAGGATATAAGGTCGATGCTTCCCTCGATGCCGTCAATGCGGTTTCGAAGCTGGCAAAGAACAGCTACCGGCTCATTATCTGCGATATTATGCTCCCGGAAGTGGACGGCTTTCAATTTTTGGACGAAGTAATAAAAAGGAAATTAGCTACGCCGGTAATTATGACGACGGGATATTCAACAGTTGAGAATGCAGTTAAGTCGTTATACAATGGAGCGGTGGATTTTATACCTAAGCCATTCACTTCCGATGAGCTGCTCTCTTCAATTTACCGCGGCTTAAAATTTTCCGAGATACAGAAGAGTTTAGCCGAAGCCAAAAGCAGGAATAACGACGGGACAATAGTCTATGTACCCTGCCCGGCAAAATACTTCCGGCTCGGACACTCAAGCTGGATCTTTTCCGATAATAACGGTTCCGGGATTATTGGAGTTACGCATTCGTTCCTCAAAATTATTGAACCTGTAACGGAAATTGATTTACTTAAGGTCGATGAGGAAATTGTCCAGGGAAATCCCTGTGCTCAAATTAAAATGAAAAATGAAATGGATCATCCTGTTTTAAGCCCGGTGAGCGGAAAAATAATCGAATGCAACAATCAGTTAATGGAAGACAAAAGCATAATTGAAAAAGATCCTTTTTTCAAAGGATGGCTTTACAGGATTATTCCATCTGATTGGGAATATGAAATAAAGAATTTAACGCCTTGCAGTTCGGATAGAATGTAAGGCGATAAAAATAAAATCCAGTAAATGAGAGTTAGAAAAATTTCTAAGGAGAAATAAATATGCCACTTTTAATTATAGCCGTTATATTGTTTGTTATTGCCGATGTCTTAATAAGATATTCGGGCAAGAAAATTCAGGAGAAAAAGCTTCGCAAAGACCGTGAAGCAGCCTTAAACGTAAGCTTAAACCTGGACTTTACGAGAGAAGCAAAATCCTTAAAGCGGGTTGAAGTAGAAAATCCTAAGGCAAAAATTTTATGCGTCGATGATGAGCCCGTTATCCTCGATAGCTTTAGAAAAATCTTAGTACTCGACGGTTACTCAGTCGATACTGTTGAGAATGGAAAAGAAGCCCTGGGGCTTGTTCAATCTCATCACTATGATTTTGTTTTCACCGACTTAAAGATGCCTGTGATGGACGGGGTTGAAGTTACAAAGTCTGTAAAGCATGTTCGTCCGGACATCGATGTCGTTATAATTACCGGTTACGCAACTGTTGAAACTGCAGTTGAATGTATGAAGTTTGGCGCTATGGATTATGTGCAAAAGCCGTTTACCGAAGATGAGCTTTTGGACTTCGTTAAGAAAATTGTAATCAAGCGACAAGATAGAATTCAGAAACAGTTGAAGCCGAAAGTGCACATTACACAGCTTGCAGAGTCAAAGCATTTTTTAACCTACGAATTTTCCATCCCCGGCGGAGTCTTTATTTCATCTGGGCACTGCTGGGCAAGCATGGAACAGGACGGCACTACCAAAATTGGAATTGATGATTTTGCGAAAAAGCTAATTGGAAAGGTAACTGCTATCGAGCTTCCAAACCTTGGAATGGCGGTTAAAGCAGGACAGCCGTTGTTTACAATTAAGCAAGACAGCCGCTCTGCTACCTTCAATTCGCCTTTCAGCGGTAAGGTAATTAAGATAAATACATTGCTGCAAACCAATCCGGTAGCGCTTGATTTAACGTCATATAATGCTAACTGGATTTGTGCTATAGATACCGACGACATTGACACTGAAATTAAAAGCCTTACTATCGGAAAGACCGCTGTCAATTTCTTCCAGGATGAAATTGACAGGTTCATTCACCTAAAGAAAAACATTCATACTGTCGACTCTTCGCCGGCTAAGGACGGCAGCGAGCTTTATATCGGCGAGTTCGAGAAGTTTGAAAATGCAGACTGGGATAAGATGGTCATGGAATTCTTTAAAAGATAATTTTTCCCGAAGAGGTTGTTATGACTGCTTTTTTAAATGATAGAATTGAAATTATTAAGGGGGACATAACAAAGTTAAATATAGATGCAATTGTAAATGCCGCAAACTCATCATTGCTCGGCGGCGGTGGTGTTGATGGCGCAATCCATCGCGCCGCCGGACCCGAGTTGTTGAATTATTGCAGGAAGCTAAATGGATGCCCCACAGGTAATGCGAGGATTACTCCGGGCTTCAAGCTGTCTGCTAAGCATGTTATACATACCGTCGGTCCGGTTTGGCGCGGAGGAAATTATAACGAAGAAAATCTCCTTGCCAACTGCTACAAAAGCTCTTTAAGACTTGCTGTCGAAAATGAATTGAAATCAATTGCCTTTCCCGCAATTAGCACCGGCGTTTACGGCTACTCTCTGGAAGAAGCAACTAATGTTGCCGTTCAGACTGTTATGAAATTCCTTCAATCGGACAGTTCAATTAATAAAGTAATTTTTGTTTGCTTTGATGAGAGGACCTTTGAAATATATAATAAATTGCTATCACTCTAATCAGAAAATTTATTTTATGACTATAACCAAACTATAAATTTGATTCGGTTATTTAATTAGGACTTTCGAATATCAATTTCTGCACTTTGCTTTACTTAAGATAGGTTACGTAATTATTTCTGTTCAGGGGACGGGCAAAAAAATGCATTGCCGCAAAGAAATGATTTACAAAGAGGATAATGACTATTTTGCTTACGATGTTTTCCTGGAGAGGTGGCTGGGAGAAATTTAGTAAGCTCTTATCTCAAAAACAAAATTGCCACTCCGACAACTGCTAATACAGCCCCGCCTATTGCACGCCAGCTTAATTTTTCCTTGAAGATATAATGAGCTATTGGAATCATTATTATCGGAACGGTTGCCATCAAAGTTGCGGCTATACCTACTTTAGCGTATTCAACTGCAAGCAAGCTGAATGTAACACCTAAATATGGACCAAATATCGTCCCCGTTAAAGTTGAAGTAAAAGCTTTTTTGTCTTTCGAAAAAACCTTAATGGGATTTTTATATCTTCCTGTTAAAATAATAGCAGGTAGTAAAATGATAACCGCAGAGGTAATTCTTACGAGTGATGCAACAAACCCGTTTATCTCTCCAAGATTAAAAGCTTCTTTTGAAAATATCAACCCGACTGCCTGTCCTAAAGCTCCCATTATGCCGTAGAATATTCCAGCCCTACTAATTTTATATTTTGTCTGAGGAACTTCCTTTCTTTCCGCAACAACCAGTGTAACGCCTACTATTGTAATAGCCATTCCGGCTATTCCCCAAAATGAAATGAGCTCCTTCAGAAAGATAAAGGCAAGCAGAGCGCTCATAAGGGGTGAAAGAGACATCAGCAGCATCCCGATTCTTGCGCCTACATGCTGATAGGCTTTAAAGAGAAATGTATCGCCAAAGACAAATCCAATTGCGCCGCTTATAGCAAGATTCAAAACCTGGTAGGAAGAAAGCCGGAAATTTATTCCTAAAAGTAAAATTGTAATTAAAAGGAAAAGGATCGCGATCATCAGCCGGTTGATGTTTAGCTGGATTGAGCCGAGCCTATTGGAAGCCGAAGTAAACGCAAATGAGCTTCCCGACCAGCAGACTGCGGTTAAGACTGCAAATAATTCTCCGACCAACATTAAGCTTTAATCTTCTCCCCGTAAAAATTTCAAAAGATTTACCATGTCCGCCGGCAAATCGGAATCAAGTCTTATATGCTCTTTCGTATGAGGATGAATAAACCCAAGTGTCTTCGCATGAAGCGCTTGGCGCGGCATTACTTCCAGAAGATTCTGCACCCTGCTCTTCATCTTTGGAAGATTCGAACCGTAAACAATTTGTCTTCCGCCGTATGCTGCATCGCCAAATACCGGGTGGTTTATGCTCGAGAGATGAACTCTGATTTGATGGGTCCTGCCTGTCTTCAAATTAATTTTTAAATGCGATGTGAATTCGAATTCTTCCAGTACTTCATAAAAAGTTATCGCAGTCTTTCCTTCATCGCTGCTGACGGAAAATTTTTTCCTGTCGGACTTACTCCGGGCAATATTGGAATTTATCTCCCCCTTCTTTCCCTTAAAAATTCCCCAGGCAATTGCCCGGTATTCTCTTTCGATTGAATGCCTTGAAAACTGCTCGGCAAGCTTTGCATGCGTCCAATCATCCTTTGCAACTACAAGGAGCCCACTGGTATCTTTATCTATGCGGTGAACGATCCCCGGTCTTCCGGCTTCATTAAGCTTACTTAATTTTTGAGAGTGATGAAGAAGAGCATTGACGAGCGTACCGGTATAGTTGGCATAAGCAGGATGTGCAACCATACCAGCCGGCTTATTTACAACTAATAAAAAATCATCTTCGAAAATAATATCTAATGGAATTGCTTCCGGCTCAGCTTCTTCGGGATGAGGTGCAACAGGAATTGAAGCTTCAATAATGTCTCCGGGAAGGATTTTGTAACTGGGCTTCATAAACCTGCAGTTGACGGTTACACGATCAGCTTCAATTAACTTTTGGACTTTAGTGCGGGTTGCGTTTTCTATCTGGCTTGCAAGAAAGGTATCGAGGCGTTCCTTCTTTTTACCTTCAGGAATTACTATCCGGTATCTCTTTTCCGTTATCAGGCTTGTCATTGTTTAAATTTTCTTTTGCCTCGTTTATCTTTTCCGGCGGGTTAAGCTCATCGCTGCCGCTTCTTAATGAAGAATGCTCTACTAAGCCGGAATTATCCTGTAACATTGCAGTTCCATCTGATGCCGGAATGCTTTCATCTCTTACGTTATCTTCACTCTTATTTTGTCTATAAAAGAAGAGTAAAATAAAGACTCCGATTGTAACCGCGGCGTCCGCGAAGTTGAAAATAGGCCAGCGGTCAAAGCTTCTTCCAAATAAGCTGAACTTGAAAAAATCGAAATCTAAAAAATCAACTACCCTTCCGTAAAACAAAGGGGCGTAATGATAAAAGACACCGTAAAACATCCTATCAATTAAGTTGCCTACCGCCCCGCCGAGTATAAATGCAATTGCCAGCCGCAGTGATAGATTTTTCTTTCTAATAAAGTAAAGATAGATTAACAACCCGATGCTTGCAACCAGTGAAAAAATCGATATCCAGAGCTTCATATCAATGCCGGGATCAAATCCGAAAGCCATACCGGGATTTTCTATAAATGTTAACCTGAAAAAATTCCCTATGATTTTTATCCTTTCACCTTCGTACATACCTGAGTAATGAAGATGTATAATGGGAATCGATATGCCTTTCACCAGCAGTTTGGAACACTGGTCGATGATAACTATGCCAAGTGATACGAATAAAACCTTCAATCTAATCCTTATTTTCTGCCAAAAAATTTTCTACGCTGCCTTCTTCAACTTCAGTACGTCGCTCATTATTTAGAACTACTAGGAAACAGATGACACCGGCAGTAACCGCAGCATCGGCAACATTAAAAATGTAACTGCCTAATACCCGGTTCAGGATAAAAATGTCGAAAAACCGGATATTAAAAAAATCAACTACCTTCCCATAAAACAGCGGTGCATAACCGTAAATAATCCCGTAGAACATCCTATCCACAAGGTTTCCTAAAGCGCCGCCAAGGATCAATGCAAGCGAGAGCCTGAAGCCTAAAGCCTTGGTTCTATTTTTATAAATGTAGATGAATAAAGCCACGCTGGCAGCAATCGAAAATAAGCAAATAAAAATTCTAATTGAGTTGCCAAGATCAATCCCAAAAGCAATGCCGGGATTTTCTACAAATGCAATATTAAAATTGTTCCCGATTAGATGAATCCTTTGACCGAGATACATTCCGGGAAGATTTATTTTTAGAAATGGAATCGAAATCCCTTTTACCGCAAGCTTAGATGCCTGGTCAACTAAAACAACTATAAACGAAACAAATAATACTCTCAAAATGTTCTTTCAACATTCATTTGTTTGAAATAATGAAGAAATGGAATAATGAATTAAAGCGTTTAATCTCGCCATCCCATCACTCCCCCGAATGAGTCTTAAGGCAATATTCCATTATTCCGATAGAATCTCTCTTCAAGAATTAAATAAGTGTACCCAGCCTAATGTTTCTCCTGTCTCTGCTTTATCGGCAAACAAAGCTGGCTGTGCGGGACAGCTTCCAATCTCGCCTTAGGAATAAGCGGACAAGTTTCGCATAAATGCTGCGGCTCTTCGATACACTCGATGCAGATTCCATAAGTGCCGGCATCAATTCTTTTAAGCGCATCTTCCAGGTATCCTAAAAACTTATTCTCTCTCTGAGCATACAAAAATGTTTTCTCTCTTTCCATGGCGTCTGTTCCCTGCTCAGCCATGTGCAGCGAGTAAGGTGAATTTTCATTTATATACTCTCCGGTTGTTGGGTCAAGCATTTGTTCCTTTAAGTTCTGCAACTGCTCAATTATCTCATCGCGCTTTGCCAAAATAATTTCTCTAAAGTGTTCAAGATCCTTCTGACCGTATCCTTTTATCTTAGTTATCGGCTTTACATGTTCTTCAACTAAAGTCTGGGTTTCCGTAGCTTCAATTATTTCCTTTTCTGTAGTCTTCTTCCTTGGCATTTCTTTCTTTAATCCTGTCTTTTTTTCTATAGGTTTCTGTTTAGTTAATTTATTCTTTACTTTCATAGTCTTCTTTTTCTCAGCAGCTTTCTTAACAACCTTTTGCACGGCAGATTTTGCAGCGCTTTTTTTCGCAGGCGCAGCACTCTTCTTACTAACAGCTTTTTTAGGCTGCACGGTTTTCTTTGCCGCCTTAACATTTGTCTTTATCA
>JAJYIL010000030.1 GCA_021790055.1 Bacteroidota bacterium | reverse complement strand
GGACAATTATATGAAGAAAATATTTTACTGTTTTTTTGTTATACTGTTTGCATTTAGCTTTTCACGGATAGATGCTCAGACCACACATAAAATCGTTATCGATTTTTACGCCCAGGCAACGAACCTACTTGCAGTTGAAATATACTCCGATACAATAAACGAGGGACAGGTGTATTCAATTAAGCCTGCAACCTTACCTTCTGTTTATTCTAATGCTCAAGGGCTTTATAATGCATTGGTAGGTACTGAGTTTTACTTCCAGCAAGGTTCCTTATCCCAGGATATTAGAATACTTTTTGTCATTTCGGGCATTGACACAGCAAGCGGGATTTACACAAAGGATTTTAACGCTTCTTTCTTTTTTGATGTGAACTTTGCGGTTTATGATGCGAACAATAACATACTCGAACCCTTTGATCTTAACTCCGGCAAATATGCTGTACTCAGGATAGTAAAGACCGACGCTTTTAATAATTTTGTTTCAAAGACTGGAATAGATATCTCTTCCTCACTTAAATTTGTGTATGAGACACTCGCTGGCTTTGATGCAACCGGAATAACTACTTACGACAGTACTTCAAGTGTTACTGCAGAGATTAGTCACTTTTCGCACATAGTTGGATCAACTCAAAGTTCTGTTACTGGCGTTGAAAGTCAACCGTCTGCAAAGAATATTCCTTCTAATTTTGAATTAAAACAGAATTATCCAAATCCCTTTAATCCATCTACAAATATTGAATATGATTTACCTTCAAGATCTTTTGTACAATTGAGTATCTATAATATTTTAGGGGTGAAAGTTGCTACACTGGTTAATGGAATGGTATCGGCAGGGGTTCACACTGTTACGTTTAGTCCTGATAACCTTTCCTCAGGCTTATACATCTATGAGTTAAAGACGGATAGGTTAACATTTTCCCGTAAAATGCTCTATTTGAAGTAAAAGATTATAATGATGCGGCTGTTATGCAGCCGCATTGAGATCAATTTAGAAAATCAGGATAATACATATAAATAAGAGGTCTCATGCCCAAAACGATTTATTATTTCGCCTTTTCTTTAATGTTAATATTTACATTATTTATGCTTGGCTGCCTGGATATTCCCAAAAACCTGGTAATGCCGCAATGGGATGTTGATTTGAATATCCCTATTGTAAACAGAGATTATACATTAAATGATATTATTAAACAGCAGAAATATATTTCGGTCAAGGATTCCGGCACCCCAAATAATATTTATTTAATACAATCGAATGAGTATTCCATATCCAAGGATGTTTCTTCTTTTGTGCAGGCACTCGGTTCGGAAAGTACGAAAGATAATGTTACAAGCGGCTCCGGTGTAAAAACTCTTTACGTTCAGTTCCCGGGCGGAGTAACTATAACTAATGCTGTATTTAGCAGCGGAATGTTGTCATATATATTTAATAATACTTCCCTTAGTTCGGTTTCCGTTTCGCTTAGTATACCAGGAATTTCACTTAGTGGAAATGCATTTTCTAAAACTATCCAGATACCTGCGCTTGGTTCATCTTCCGGTAGTATTGATTTTACCGGCGCTGTTTATAACTTACCTTCAAACCAACCTTCATTTTTCAGCAACAGCTTAGAAGTTATTATCGGTGTAACATCGAACCTGGTTGCTACGGTTGGGGTTAACCTTACTACAAATAATTTTTATTTTAGCTCTGCAACCGGGTTTATTCCTAAGAAGCGACTTGGAGAAAAGTCAAATACTTTTGCTTTGAATATCGGTAATGCCAAGGATTACAGGGGTAAAGTTAAATTGAAAGATGCCGACCTATCTCTGAATGCAAAATATATACCCGCAGTTAACAATAATAATCCGTTCCAGATTGAAGTTGACAGCTTATCAATTGTTGGAATAAGAAATGACGGTAGCGCACCTATCTATCTTGACATTCCCGACAGTGCAAAGTCATTTATTTTCAGCGGCACAAATAAACATTTTCATATTGATACCTCGAATAGTAAAAACATAACTGATTTTATAAGTTACCTACCGGATAGCGTAAAGGTTTCGGCTGTCTATTACATGAATCCGAACAATCAAAACGGTACTGTTGCTGCAGGCGATTCTGTAAACTTTTCAGCAAGCTTTTCTACAACCAGCAATCTTGCAATAAACAATTATTCAACTACCGATACTTCAAGTATTGGTGATATTTCCGGTAATGATAGAAATAAAATTAGGGCTGCGCAATCAGCTTCCCTTTCCGTCAACGTTCAGAATGGAATTCCATTGAATGCTTCGATGGTGATAAATATCGTAGATTCGCTCTACCATCCGCTCTTTACCTTAATGAACAGTACCAGTTCAAGTCCAACATTTACTGTTTCACCTGCAAATGTAGACGCAAATGGCAATGTTACTTCTCAAGGAGTTACGAATCTGAAAATTCAATTAGATTCAACTCAAACTGATCTGCTCTCGCATGCTCAATATGCTATTTACACTGTGAGCGTGCAAACTCCAAATTCTCCTACTCCAGTTGCAGTCCGACCGGATGATCAAATTCAGATTCAGGTTTTCGGCGGCGTTAAATTCAGAGTAAATAACGAAAACTTGAAATAGGAGAAGAAGTAAAATGAAAATTATTAAAATTTTAATCTCGTTGGTTTTATTAACATCAGTTTCAGTTTTTGCCCAGTTCGGTTCGCTTGGTGCTTTAGATGCACGAAGTGCGGGAATGGGCAAAACTTCAAATGCAATTTCTCAGGGAGTGTTTTCCATAGGCATTAACCCTGCCAACCTTATAAACACTTCGGATGAAGTTAACTTTTCTACCGTGCTTCCAATACCTTATGTTTCTTTAAGAACCGGTACTAATTTTATTTCTTTAAACGATATAAACAAGTATTTTACCGATAGCACCTTAGTATTATCCGATGCAGATAAACAAAACCTTAACTCTATATTTTCGAACGGCGGATTAATCCTGGCAAACGTTTCTGTGGATATTTTTTCTTTTGAACTAAATCTCGGAAGGACTACCGGCGCTTTTGGTATTAGTATAAATGATGTTGCTGCCGGCGATATTACCGTGCCGCATGAAATTACCCAGCTTGCATTTAACGGTAATCCGGTTGGTTCAAATTATAATTTTGACGACATCAAATTTAATTCATGGTGGATAAGGAATTATTCTCTTTCTTATGCCAGGGAGCTGCCTAACTTTTTCCAGGAAATTTTTTCAAGTTTGGCTGCTGGCATTACTTTAAAATATGTCCAGGGCTTTGAGTTTGTACAGAGTACTCAGGTAAACGGAAATTCCATACAAACCAATGCCTCTAACAACCAGATAACACTTAGTACAAATTACGCCATTCAATCTGCTTTCTCGGATAACTTTAACGTCAAGTATAATTATTCTAACAATTCAAATAATTCAAACGATTCAAGCAATTCAAATAGTAATTCTAATTTCAGCCCTTTCCCAACTCCAGCCGGTACGGGATTTGGTTTTGACATCGGCTTCAACGCAGCAATGGGTGATACCTGGAAATTTGCTTTAGCTGTTACCGATATCGGGAGTATTACATGGGATAAAAATGCAGCATTAACTTCTTCCACCGGTCAATATACTATTACAGATATTGCACAATCTTCCCAGCGTGATTCTGTGAAAAATAAATTTAAAGGGCATAGCGACAGCTTAAGCAGCTTTTCTACAAGCTTGCCAACCGCATTAAGGCTTGGTGCTGCTTACACATTTAATTTTGACGGATCAAGCTTTCCGGGTACTTTGCTGCTTGCACTTGATATTAACCAGGGCTTTAATGATATGCCGGGTAACTCTACCAAGACAAGAGTTTCGCTTGGCGCAGAATGGAAACCAATGGATTGGATCCCTTATCTAAGAACCGGATTTTCTTTCGGCGGATTGTACGGCTTTCACTGGTCTGCCGGCTTGGGAATAGATGCCGGTGTTTTGGATTTCAATCTCGGCACCACAGACTTCCAGTCATTCGTCGCGCCTAATGCAAAGTATATTTCTGTTGCCTTTGATTCGCGCTGGAAGTTTTAAATACCATAGACACGAAACTAACCAAAGCGTAGCACAGATTAATAATCTATGCTATAACAATTGAAATTTCCTATCTCAATAAATTACTGCTGTACCTTAGGAAGATTTATCAAAGCCGCTGCAAGAAATATTAGATTTGCTGACCATGCTGTAAGCAGCGGGCTTAAAGCGCCGTTCTTTCCGAAGGCAAGGCTTATCTGCATGAAGACAAGATAGATAAAAGTTACAAGAATATTTAATCCAACCTGCACTGCTAATCCGCCTCTTCTTTTATTTGCAGAAATAGGTAAGCTGAAAAAAACTACGATTAAGCTTGATAGCGGGAAAGAAAATCTTGAATAGTATTCAATCAAAGAGCTTGTGGGATCGTTGCCTGCCCGCTCCTGGGATTTAATTAATTTTTTCAATTGCGTCAAATTCATGTTTTCCGGCTTTTGCTGCTTTTCGGATAAGTCAGCCGGAGTAAAGTTCAAATGTCTCAATTCTTTTTTAGAAAAATATGAAACACTCTGTCCCGAGTAAGTAAAAATTCTTTCAATACCGTTATAAGCAACCCAGGAATGGGAAAGAGTGTCATAAACCATGTTGGCGGCATCGATGCGGGATACCATTCTTGTCGGGTCGTCCTTTGCGAAGTCTTCTATACTTACCCTTACGGCTTGGTCCCTGGGAGTATCAAAATATGAAATGCTGACAATGCGCGTTTGTGAATCCTGGAAAATTATATTGCTGCCGATGTAATTGTAACCCGAATTCAAATACTTCATTTCAATTTCTTCTTTATCCTGGTTTGCTGCGGGAACAACGTAACCGGCAAAATAAATAGAGAGAATACTGATAACGAATGCCGTAATTAGAAACGGAGCCATGAATCTATACAAACTTACACCGCTTGCTTTAATTGCAGTAAGCTCGCTTAAGTTTGCAGCTTTTCCTGCAGTAAACAATGCCGCAAATAAAACCGACACCGGCGTCATAAGCTTAATTATATCCGGTTCGAAGACGATGTAATAATGAATGATTATTCCGGCGGGCACGTTTTGATCTAAAAAGCTGCCGATGTTGTCAACCATGTTAATGATAACAAAAATCAACGTGAAGGAAAATATCCCGAAAATAATTGTTTGGAGAAACTGTTTAATTAAATACCTATCGATAGTCTTCATTTAAACTTCCGTAATCTCCTCAGTCACTGTTCTCCACTGCTTTGGAATAAGCTTCTTAAGGAAATTGAAGTTGAGAATGAAAGTCTCCTGAATAGTTTTAGTAGTCAGTAAAATTCCAACAATGCCAAGCAGGATATTTGCCGACCACATTCCCCAGAATGGAGTAATTATATTTCTATCGGCAAACTTTTCGCCGATGATTAAGAATGCCCAGTAAACCACAAAGAAGAAAAGACTGATACTTGCAGCAACTCCGAATCCGCCTTTTCTAACCATAACTCCAAGCGGCGCACCGATTAAAATAAAAACAACGCACGCAACCGGCAGAGCAAATTTTTTATGTACCTCAACCATATAAGAATTTACCTGGTCCTGGTAAGATTCTTCTGTGCGGAAGTTTGCAATAATTATATTCTCGGCAGTTTGAATTTTTTCAAGCGCTCTTGCATAGATCAGGCTTGACTGTTGATTAGTAAGGTATGGTCTGTTTAACTTTACTTGGGGAATAGAACCGAACGGACTTAGGCTATCTGCAAGTAAATATTTGTATGTTTCTTTCTTAATGCTTGCAGCCGAAGCTTCACGGATTTCATTTAAGCTGTCAGCAATTATCAGCATAGCCTTTGTGCCAAGCTCACGGTCTCCACGCGGACCTCCGGGCGCGGATTGCTGAAAGGAGAATTGATCTGCATTCATTGCTATGCGGTGCTTCTCAAATATCAGCTTACGGTACATATCCGGCTGCGTATAGCTGGATTCGTGTATTTCACCGTTCCAAAGATCCATGATTAACTTAGTTTGATCTTTCGAGAAATAAAGCCTTCCTTCCCGCGCTGTCACTATGTCCAGCCTGGTAGGATCGGAATAATTATAAATTACAACATCCTTTAACATGCCGTTGTTCTTATTTATACTTTTTGTAAGTATTGCATAGTTGTTTACTTCTTGTGAAAAAACTCCCGGTTCAAGTGTAAGCGTCGGCTTCTGGCGGGAGATGTCTTCCATTAAAAGTTTTGCAGCATGGTTCGCATCCGGCAGAACATCATCATTAAATACGAAAAGCAGGTAGCCTACAATTATACTTGCAAAAAATGGTGCAAGCATAAGCCTGTACAAGCTTGTTCCGGCTGATTTCATTATCGTCACTTCGTTGTTCTGGGACATATTTCCGAACGCCATAAGTGTTGCCACCAGTACCGCCATCGGGATTACGAGTACAACCATCCAGGCAAGATTAAACGTAATCAACTTGATTATAATCCATGTATCCAAACCTTTCCCTACAAGCCTGTCGGCAAACTTCATCAGAAACTGAAGAAGGAAAATGCACATCAGCGTAATTGCCGAAAAGACAAATGGAATTATATGGTTCCGGAGTATGTACAAAGATAAAATCATAGCATCAATATATGAAAGCACAAAAAGTTTAACAAACAGATTTATTCACTCATTTTAAACAGTTCCTTGGTATATCGGAGTTTTGTCCGAATGACTCATTCGGAGTAATGGAATAATTGCCCTATTCCAGCCTTCATTACCCCAATATTCAAAAGAGTACAACTTGAATAAGATTGGCTTACTTGATTTTCTAAAAAAATATTTTCTGTAAAAAATATTTTCCCGGAAACGTTACCATTTGATGAACTATTTTCTTAAGTTACTTATTGAAATTCTTAACTAAGGAGATTTAAATTGCAGGAAATCCTTGACTATATAAAAAAGAATGAAGAAGCTTACATTGAAGAATTAAAAGAGCTTCTCAGAATTCCGAGTATAAGTACCCTGCCTGAAAATAAAGACGATGTTAACCGGTGTGCTAATTTGGTTGCGAACAAGCTGCGCAATGCCGGGATGAGCAGGGTGGAAATATTTCAGACCGAAGGTCATCCTCTTGTCTATGGAGAATGGCTCGGTGCACCGGGAAAGCCAACTGTTTTAATTTACGGTCACTATGATGTTCAGCCTGTTGATCCTATCGAGTTGTGGGATAATCCTCCGTTTGAACCGGTTGTTAAAGATGGAAATATATTTGCTCGAGGGGCAACGGATGATAAGGGGCAGATGTTCATGCATATTAAAAGTGTTGAGGCTTTTTTTAAGATTGATGGAAGCCTGCCTCTTAACGTAAAGTTTATAATCGAGGGTGAAGAAGAGATAGGCAGCGAAAACCTGGAATCCTTTATCAACATGAACACTGAACTGCTTAAGTGCGATGCAGTTTTAATTTCCGATACCGCGTTGTTTGGTCCGGGAATCCCAACCATTACTTACGGGCTTCGCGGTATTTCTTACATGGAGGTAGAATTAACGGGACCCCGAAGGGATTTGCATTCAGGTACTTTTGGCGGCGCTGTTGGCAATCCGATTAATTTATTGGCGGATATTATAGCCGGGCTTCATGATAAGAACGGTAGAATAACTATACCGCATTTTTATGACGATGTTCTTAAAACGACTTTAAAAGAAAAGGATAATTTCAAGAGGCTAAAATTTTCTGAAAGAAGATTTGCATCCGAAGCAGGCGTAAAAATACTTCAAGGAGAAAAAGGATATTCGACTTTGGAAAGATTGTGGACACGACCTACTCTTGACTGCAACGGAATAATCGGAGGCTTTACCTCCAAGGGAGCTAAAACCGTTATTGCATCAAAAGCGACAGTTAAAATTAGTATGCGTCTTGTGCCCAACCAGGATCCAAAGAAGATTTCCAGATTATTTACGAAGCATATAAAAGATATGGCTCCAAGGTCCGTAATAGTTGAAGTGAGGGATTTGCATCGAGCATACCCGGTATTAACTCCCCTGGATAGCCCGGCTACTATTGCCGCGTCAAAAGCGATGGAAGAGGCATTCGGTAAGAGAATAGTTTATGTAAGAGACGGCGGCTCGGTTCCAATAGTTACTTCTTTTTCCAGCAAGCTTAAAGTGCCGGTTGTTCTGATGGGCTTGGGGCTGGACAGCGAGAATCTGCATTCTCCCAATGAGCATTTCAGCCTAAAGCATTTTCAACTGGGAATCTTAAGCTCTGCATTATTTTTCAAAAAATATTCGAAGTAGGTTTGTCCTATTCTAAGATTGATAATTGAATTTTAAGAAAAGAAATCATTTCATGATAAGTGAGCATAATTTCTTACTTATTTCGAATCGGTTTTTATAGTTTAGTTAAGATATTACCGGCATAATAATTGAATAATCCAACCGGATGATCAGTTCAATTTGCTTATGGAATATTTTTGTAAAGCGAAAGTATGAAGAGACTTGCTAAATTTATAATTTTTATAGTGGTAGTTATTGCCGTTGGTCTTGTTATCTACTTTTATTTAAATAGTAAGAAGAAGACCGAGGTAGCTGTTCAAGGGCAGGGACAGGAAGTAGCTTACTCGCCCGATAAGGATGCTGCAATCCAGCAGTACAACCTGCGCGTTAAAGAGCAGCAAGCTGGCAACAGGAATCCTTACGATACTTTGTCGCTGGTATCATACGTGCTTGCCAATTACCCCCAGGGAACTTATATAGTGGATTTTGATAAAACATTGACCTTTAACGTTCCGAAACCGGCGGTATTATATTTAAGACAAAAAGATAGTCTCTATGTATTTGCAGTTATTGTAAGATCAAAACCGGGTGAGCGTTTCATCGAGCCAAAAAATGTTGTCGGTTATGATCAGAGCTTTATAAATCTCGACAGCACAAAGTTGGGAACAGCATTCTTTTATCTTTCTTTGTTCCAATGCGGAGGCGGTACCTTTAATCCCGTATGGGAAGTTCCGATACCTGATCACGGCGGCTTCAACTACATGACGCTCGAAAAATGGGCTTACGACGGCTGCCCTTACGTTAAGATTGATTTCCATTATGCACGCGGCATTGGTCATATTGATTATAATTATTTCTTAATAAACGGCATTGATCAACAACCTCACCTTTTAATGACTGACAAAGGAATTGATTTCCAGAGAACGCTGGCTAATGTTAATAATGATAAGTATCCTGATTACTATGAATATCTTTATTATAATCTTCCGGATAGAATTTACGCTGCAGACTCTATAGCTTTTATCTGGGACACTAAAGACAGCCTTTACGTCAACACAAGAAACCACCGGCAAACACGCCCGTACTAAGCGATACCATAATAGAAAGTTCAATTGATTATTGAATATTGAGCATTTCGCAAAGCAGCTGCTGTGGTGTAATTTTCATTGTTCAATACTCAACTCTCAATTTTCAGCTTCTTTTAGTTCGGTATAAGATTAAGATTTAAAATATTTATGAGGAGTTTAGAGCAATTAAATTCCGAGTTTAGAATTATGTTAAGGCAAGAGTTGAAATTGAGCAGGAAATTAACGATTTTTAAATCCTTCAACTTAAGAAGAGAGGCATTTAATTAAGGCACCGGTTGACAAGGTAATGCCCAACCCCGCAAGGTCCGGAAGGAAGCAGCGGTAAGCATGATTCTTGTGTAGCCGGATGCCTGTTATTTATTAAATGCCAAAGGTGGAATTAGAAACTCTAGCGTGCCTTTTCCCGCGTGAGCTTTGTTACCAAAAACAACCTTTGCAATTGCGCCTTTCTTAACATCAATATAAGCACCTTTGTTTGAAATTAGCTCGGAAAGAATTTCGGAGAAATCGGGTTGGTGACCAACAAAAGCTATATCTTCTTCACCTGCACCGTTTGCTATCTCAATTATATTATCGGTTTTGCAGCCGGGTGAAAGCTTTTTATCGGTTATTATCTTTTTTGAAATTCCAAACTCTTCAGCTACAACCTCAGCTGTTTGGACAGCTCTTACTAAAGGCGAAGAATAGATATAGTCCAGCTTATCAATAATATTTTTCCATGACGCAACCGTGTCTTTCATCTTAATTTTACCTGCAGATGTAAGCTCTCGATCAATATCCTTCTTACCAATTACAGCCTTCTCTGCCTCACCATGACGAATCAAATATATATTCATAGATATCTTATATAATTTTTCTTTTGTTGAAATGGTAAACAAATCTATAAAACAAATTTACGGAATTTTTTTCTTTATTTAGATAGGGAATGCGGGTTTACGGTATAAAGTTATAGTCCATTCGTGTAGAAACATTAACCAAGACAACAGCTACATACGAGAGCTATGTCCTATACGCTCGGCAGCGCAGTTTAGCAGTCAATTGTGAACGAATTAATGATTCCCTGGTACATAGACTTGAACTCATCATAAGTAAACTTAGATGCTCGAAGGATTAATATGTATTTCTTTACACCGCAAGATAGCTCAAAGTATTGAACAAAATCTTTCATGGAGGGAATCTTATCCGAATATCTTACTCTGTATTTTCCCTCTGAAATATTTTTTAAAGGATAATTCTCGAACATTTCCGCCGAATCTTGCGAAGGAATTAATATTACCGAGATGTTGGCTCCGATTATGTCGTTAACATACCGGGTGCCTTTAAAATCTTTTTTTACAAGATCAGTTATAATGAAATTATGCAGCACCTTCCAGTTGTTGTCCGGAAGCGTTAATGTGTAACCTTGTATGTCTCTAACATTGCCGGTAGTTTTAATTGTATCGAGCCCGATGTCAATTCCGACAGAAGAGTATAATGTGCCTTTATCTTTTATCTCCGGCTTTTCTACTTTGTGCTTGAAGCCATTGATTTGTGCCTCAACGAATTTATCAAAAATATTGTTTGGGCTTATATATTTCAATTTAGAATAGTTGTAAATAAAAACGTCAGACTTGCCTGAAATTGGAGAATTAATTTTATTGCTTAAGCTTGTAACAATCCTATCATCAGAAAAGCCGGTTATTATTTGATCATATTCAGCTTTAGGCTCAATCAGCTTGGTAAAAGTTCTAAAGATTAATTCTGCCGAAGTATCGTTTACCTGGTAAAGTGAAAGCCGGTTCAATATCAGAATATCTTTGGTTAGATAATCTTCAGAAACCTTTATGAATTTTTTCCTGTTAATTGTAATAACAGTATCGGTAATATAACCGTTTAGCGACTTATCAACTAAATAAAGATTTAATACAGAGTCATAAACTGCAAAGCGGTTGTAAGCAGGATTCGGGAAGCTGATTAGTGCAAGATAATATTTCTTGCCTCCGGCGGTCATACTGTCTACCGACAGCGTGTTATAATTATTCATTAAAGGTAAATTAAGATTAACCAGGTTGCCGAGCAGATAATTGGCTGATGTATCGCCGTTAACAGCTTTTAAAATCAGTTCTTTTATTAATTGAGAATTATAATTTGGTATATTGATATTTGAGCGATTAAACAGCGCGCAGCCGGAAACTGAAAGTGCAATAATCGCTGCAGCCAGAATTTTCTTTTGGTTCATCAGCATTCGTTTAATGTTAATGCAAAAGTAAAAAATAATTTTGGAAATTTCTAAAGGTGATGATCTTGAAATAAATTTCTCCAATACTTAGTCATGATATTTGTTAGTTAAAAATAAAATCCCAAATTTACTGATCCAAGAAGCCTATCAGAATAGTCGGTTGTTATTACCCCTTCAATCATAACCATAAAATATCTGAACTTTGCAATTCCCAATCCGATGCCGAAGCTTTGAGCGACGTAATGACTATTATCAATTTGCTCGGAAGTACGAGTTGTGCCTTTGCCCGGATCATACCAATTTATATTGATGCTTCCGGCATTTACGCCGTTCCATGAAAAGCCGGTTAGAACATAGCCGTGAGATAGCGATAGAAAGCTTGGGAAGTATTTTAAGTTCAAGCCTAATCTGTAAAACTGTGAGTTTGTTCCTGAAGCCGACACCAGATTACCTTGAAATCCCGGAGTACCTGAATTATAATTCTTGAAAAAGAAATAAGAATATTCTGCAAAAGGAGAAACGGCAAAGATATTAAAAATGGAATAATCTGCAGATACGCCAAGATTAATACCCGGGTAATAATTAATCGATAGGAAGTTTGAAAACGGCTTATTGCCGATAGGAAAGTTGGCTCCGGTGTATATCTCAAAATTAACCTGCGCAAATGATGCAGCAGTTAGCAACAAACAAATAATCAAAATCTTTTTCATAATTTTAAACTCTTACTTTCTATTCTTTTTATCATCATAAAGCTTTTCGGCGTGGGTATAACCGAATTAACGAAATCCACCATTGACTTTATCGCTTGTCGTTTCAGTATTCTATTTGAATTCCCAACCGGCAGTCCGCCATGATATACGTTAAATTTATCA
>JAJYIL010000029.1 GCA_021790055.1 Bacteroidota bacterium | reverse complement strand
CCTGTGCAATGCCGGCAACTATCGCAATTACAAAGATTGCGCCTATTACCGGTGCAATAGTTACAATGAAAAAGAAAAAGGTTTCCTTTGCAAAGTTCTGAACGGTATTTTTGTTTACTGTTAGGATATCGAGTGAATTAAAAATTTGTGTAGAATAGCGGGCAATCTGATCGCCGATAAATTTCTGAGTAATAAAAATCATCAGCAGCCCGGTGCCGAACACGGCAAAGGAATTTACCTCGATACTTTTTGCTACCTGACCCTTTTCGCGAGCTTCATTCAGCCGCTTTTGAGTAGGTTGTTCACTCCGTTCCTGACCCTCAGTTTCAGCCATGCTACTGCCCCATCGCTCTAATCAGGGTAACAAGATTATCTTCATATCCTTTTAGAAGATATTTAACTACGTAAAGATAAACCGGTGCCAGTGAAGCAAGCATAAACAATCCTATGCCGATAAGAAGCGGCTGCGCAACAAAGAATATCTGAAACTGCGGAATAACCTTTGTCATTATCCCTTCCGCTATCTGGATAAGGACGAATGAAACAAAAATCGGCGAAGCAATCTTAACTGCAATTATAAAGACCGCGGCAGAATACTTTACGATTAATTCATACACCGGCTGATTGATTGTAAACTTACCTATATGAATAATTGCAAATGAATAAACCAGGCTGCTGATTAGGTAATAATGCCCGTTTATCAGGAAGAATAAAAGAAGAGATGCGAAATACAGTAAATCGCCGATTACATTTCCGCTTGTTCCGTCAACCGGGTTTAGCTCGCTTGCCATTGAAAGCCCGATGTTGAATCCCATCAGTATGCCGGCATAGCTTATTCCGTGGAAAATGAAGTTCAACGTAAAGCCGATGATCAATCCCGTAATAATCTCTTTCATTGCGTTTACAAACAGCCATGCCAGATTATACTCAATAACCAGGTTGGACTTATCTATGGTTAGAAAGACAATATAAGAGATTACCAGCGCGAGAAAAACCTTTACCAATGCAGGTATTGCCTTGTGCCCGTAAATAGGGGACGAAGCGAATGCCGCAAAAATCCTCATAAAGATAAGCAGAACTATTATAAAATCTTCTACCGGTATATTTATCATTTCAG
The DNA here is from genome assembly GCA_021790055.1 of Bacteroidota bacterium. Lineage (GTDB taxonomy): Bacteria > Bacteroidota > Ignavibacteria > Ignavibacteriales > Ignavibacteriaceae > FEN-1297. The sequence continues at coordinate 11,329 of JAJYIL010000029.1, read as the reverse complement.
CACTGTTGGAAACATTGTTATAATCTTAATTGTAAAGGAAACGACTTTGTCTATCATCCACGGCAATAAAAAAATTATTGTAACCGCAGTTACTAAAATCTTCGGCACAAACGTAAGCGTTGCTTCCTGGATTGAAGTTGCAGCCTGGAAGATTGAAATGATTACTCCGACGACAAGCGAGACGCCAAGCACCGGAAGCAGGATTAAAAATGTGGTATAAAAAACTTCTTTTAAAATTTCTACAACTAATTCCTCAGTCATCTATGAAAAGCTCCTTACTAATGAACCAATTATTAAATGCCACCCGTCTATCAAGATGAAAAGCAAAATCTTAAACGGAAGCGAGACAATAGTAGGCGGCAGCATCATCATTCCCATCGACATCAGGATACTTGAAACAATCATGTCTATCATCAGGAACGGGATGAAAAGGAAAAACCCGATAATAAAGCCGGCTCTCAACTCGCTTAGTACAAATGCCGGTATTACAATGTAAGTCGGCAGATCTTTTCTATCGTTCGGTCTGTTCATATGAGCAAGACCGATAAACAGCTCAAGGTCCTCGTTTCTAACATTCCTGAACATAAAATCTCTTATCGGCTGTATGCCCGCATCATAAGCTTGTGTTGGATTTATCTGCCCTTTCATTAAAGGCTGAAGAGCTACATCATTTACCTTACTCCACGTTGGCGCCATTATAAAAAAGGTAAGGAACAGCGCTATGCCTGCTACCAACTGGCTCGGCGGCATCTGGGGAGTGCCGAGCGCATTCTTCAAAAAATAAAATACTATTATAATCCGAAGGTAAGAAGTTGTCATAATCATAATTGAAGGAGCTAATGAAAGCACCGTTAGCAAAAGCAGCAATTGAAGTGTAACCGAAACGTCTCCAGGCTTGCCTGAGGTTCCGATGTTTATACCGACGTTTGGAAGCTGAACCGACGAAGCCTGCTGCGCATATGCCGAAGCCCCGGCAAACACCAAAGCTAAGATTAAAATAGCAATCGTTCTTTTCATCTAATACCGAGATTCTTTTTCAAAAGGTCAACAAAATTATTTTTAACTTCGCCGGTGACAAAGGGAATTTCCGGTTCCTCGGGTTGTTCAAGTTCTTTCAATAAGGTGATGGAACCGTCGCTTACGCCGAGAATTAAAAGCTTATCCGAAACCTTTACCACGGAAATAAATTTCTTGGGCATAATCATTTGCGAGCTTAGAACGCTTATCGGAATGCTGCTGTGCTTGCTTCCCTTAATTGAGATGCCGTATTTTTTTACAAATACTAAAACACCATAGAGCAGCCCGATGATAACGATAAGAGGAATGAATGCCTTAACAATATCGAAGAAAGTCATTCGGCAACTCCTTTTAGCCTGGTGCTCGCCTCACTCAGGTTGGTTATTCGAATTCCGAAATGCTTATCAATAACCACTACTTCGCCCTCGGCAATCTTTTTGTTGTTTACGTAAATATCGACCGGCTCGCTTGCAAGCTTGTCAAGCTCTATCACGTAGCCTCTTTCAAGCTCAAGAATTTCTTTTATCTGCATTTGAGTTCTGCCGAGTTCTATATAAACATTAAGCTGGAGATCCTTTAAGAAGTTCAGCTTCTCGGTAGAACCAATGCCTCTATTCCTTGCCTCGTCGAACTCTTCAAAATCGGCAATACCGGCTTTAACTTTTGCATCTTCATTGGATATGGGTTTGCTCGAAAAAATTCCTTCGCCGGCGTCGTTCTTTGATCCCGGGTTTAAGCCGCTGTTTTCAATGTTATCTGCCATGGTCTGTCTCTATTCTATTTTATTTTTCTGTTCATTTTTTCTTGTAATCTTAACCGCTTTATGGTTGTTTACAACTCCTGCTCTTCCGTAAAAGAGGATTTTATTTCCTATCTTTACTTTCTGCTCATCGCTAACGGTATTTTCAAGTTTTATTATATCCCCCTTCTCAAGCTCAAATAAATTTTGAACCGATATCTTTGCCGTTCCAAATTCAACTTCGATAGGCAGCAAAGTTTTATACAGGTGATTGGTTATTATTTCGCCCGTTGTTGTTAGTGCGTTCTTTGCCGGTCTTATGGTAGTAAATTTTTGGGAAGAAAGCTTTGACAGTATCCTATCGAAGGCAAAGGTAGCAAAGCATAGATTCATCATGTAAGATTTATCAGCAATAATAATCTCAAACGAAATTAGCAGCACCGATTCACTCTGCGAAGTTATCTGGGCAAAGTCTATATCCGATTCAAACCTTTCTATTCTAAAGTCAAAGTCATCTATTATTTGCCACGTCTTCCTCAAATCCAGCATTACCCTTTCGGATATAAAATTTAGCACTCTTTGTTCGATAGGGGTAATTACGTTTACCTGTTTAGAGCCGGTTCCGTTGCCGCCAAGCAGCCTGTCTACAAGCACGAGTGCTAAGTCCAAGTTTAATTCAAGGATGCCTTTTATGTCTGTATTCTTTAATTCAAAAGTATAAAGGCATGCGGGATTAGAGACCGACAGGACGTATTCGGAGTAATAGATCTGGTCGATGGAAGTAACGTTCATCGATACAATGCATTGAAGCTTCGAAACAAGGAAGGAGGCAAAGCTCTCGGCAAAGTTGTCATTTATATTTCTAATTGTACGAAGCTGATTCTTTGAAATCCTGTTTGGAAGACGAAAGTCAAATAGTATTGCTTCCTTCTCGGCGCTTGCAGCGGGCGCCTGCTCTTCACCGCTTTTAACTTTGTTTAGAAGTTGATCTATTTCCTGCTGTGATAATACTTCTGCCATTTAGCCTATCCGCCCATTTTTATTGAATGATGTATTTGCTGAAATAGACATTATTTATCCCTACCGACGGTATTAGTCTTTTAAGCTTGGTAATTATCTCGGTCTTCATTGTATCCCTGTAGGCAATATCGTCAAGCTGGTCAATGCTTTTGCTTGAAAGGGTAGAAATTATCGCATCCTTTACCATAGGCTCGCGGGTTTTAACCACACTTTGCATATTTTCATTTGCGAGGTCAAGACCTACGGAAGTTAGCAGCAGTCGTTTTCCATCCGTATCCGCAGGATTCACAATTATATCATTTATCGAAAAGATATATTTCCCGTAATCAACTGCAGAAACGGTATTAGAAGTATTTACCTGCGCGTTGGGGGAGCCTTCATTGGAATTCTTGATTTTAGCGCTGCTTTCAAACTTCTTCATAAGAATGTTTGCCGTAACAAAATAAACGGCAACAAGTTGAACCATGAAAATTGGTATACCAAAGAGCAAGACTTTGGCATTAAAGCCTGGTTTTTCCACCTTTGGTTTTAATTCTTCGGGTTTAATTGTATCTAATTGTTCTTCTTGTAATGGCATAACTAGTCAAAATTATTTCCTTCTATTTCACAATTGATATGCCAGCCAAACCTTCTTTTATTTTAATAATCAAGGACAAGTTGTATGAAAGGAATGGTTATTATTCTACACTTGGTTGAATTTGAATCCGCAATATTTCAAGTTGACCGGTGATTTTTTAAGAAGCGATATCTCACTTGCATATTTAGTTACTCAGTTAATTCCTTTCCTTGCTCTTAATCTTAATCATAATCGAATTGAATATGAATAAGATTACTAATGTTACTTACCATAAGTAGCCCGGTTCTCTCCCTCAATTCCCTCCTTCCATAATAAAAAAATTGCAAAGTTTGATTTGCTAACGCATATTATACCAGGCAAATTCTTTGGGGGTCAACACGATAAGCTAAATTAAAAAAATTTAATATTGATAAAACTAAAGCGTACTAACTCCGGGGACTATGATTTCCTTGGACTCATAAGATTGCTTGATGCAGATTTAGCAATAAGGGAGGGAAAGGGTCATACCTATTATTCACAATTTAATAAATTAGATAAGATTAAATACTTAGTTGTTGCCTATGATGAAGACGAACCTGTAGGTTGCGGCGCTATAAAAGAATACGACAAGTCCACCATGGAAGTCAAAAGGATTTTCACACTTCCGGAACGCAGAGGGAATGGAATTGCAACTAAAGTATTAATTGAATTAGAAATGTGGGCAAAAGAATTACATTTTACAAAATGTATTCTGGAAACAGGTAAAAGGCGGAGGCACGATTGAACTTGAAGCTGTAGATTAAGTTCTTCTCGTGGTGTAAGGTATAGAGGTATAAGGAATATGGTATACGATTTATAATAGTTGGTTACGCAATAATGCCGGGTTCCTTATACCTTATACCAATATCCCCTGTACCCTATTCCGTATTGCAAGCCCAACTTTTATGTTTTGACTTTAACTACATCATATCTGTAATTTTAAGACAGACAAAATAAAATGTGAATACATCAATGCCGGATAAAAGAAAATTTAAAGCGATGATAATTAAAGAGGAAGACGGAAAATTCTTCCGACATATTGGAGAGAAAACTGTAGACGAGTTGCCTTTAGGCGATGTTCTGATTCGCGTTTTATATTCTTCATTAAATTATAAAGATGCTCTTTCAGCTGCAGGCAATAAAGGTGTTACAAGAAGATATCCGCACACGCCCGGTATCGACGCTGCAGGAATAGTAGAAGAATCTACAGTTGAGCAGATTAAGCCCGGAGAAAAGGTTTTAGTTACCGGTTTTGATCTCGGGATGAATACCTCGGGCGGCTTCGGGCAATATATCCGCGTTCCTTCGGAGTGGATTGTCGGTTTACCCGAAGGACTTTCGTTAAAAGAAAGTATGATATATGGAACGGCTGGCTTTACTGCGGGACTTTCTCTTTTAAGATTAGAATACATGGGGTTGGAACCTTCTGATGATGAAATACTTGTTACAGGCGCCACCGGCGGTGTCGGTTCGCTTGCCGTTGCTATCCTTTCCAATGCCGGTTACAAGGTTACTGCAGCAACAGGAAAAGCAGACAAAGAAAATTATTTGAGAACTCTTGGCGCAAGAATAATCCTTGATAGAAAGGATGTTGATAATCCTACTGGCAAAGCCCTGCAGCCGCCGCGCTGGGGCGGAGTAATCGATTCGGTCGGCGGGAATATACTTGCAACTGCACTTAAGCAAACAAAGTATAACTGCAGCGTAGCGGCATGCGGATTAACTCAATCGCCTCTGATAAATACCTGGGTTTATCCCTTCATACTCCGCGGTGTTAATCTACTTGGAATTGACTCAGCACACTGCTCAATAGAAACAAGATTAGAAGTCTGGAACAACCTTGCAGGCAAATGGAAGTCTTTAACATTAGATCTGATAAAGCATGAATGTGTTCTTGAAGAGTTAAGCGAAAAAATCGATTTGATATTGCAAGGTAAGATTACCGGTAGAGTAGTAGTGAATATGGAAAAATAACTTTAGTTAAGCCGTCCTCTTACCCTTCAAGTTTGATAGATGCAAAAAGAAAGACAACAAAAATACTCCACCTGCCGGATAACGGGATTCTATGATGCATTTAAGTGAGCACTTTTATTAAAATATTTTAATCCTTTTTTAATAATATAATTTCAATGGATAACAATTTATTTGTATTTTAAAAATGAGTACTCATTGAAAATAAAATTAAGGGGCATAGTTGTATGTCTTACAGAATCATTTTAATTGTCTCAATAATTATCAGCGGTTCTTTTTTAAAAACGTTTGCTCAAACTGAGGACGTATTTAAATCATTCGGTGAAGGGCTAACCTTTGAAAGCGGAGTCAGCTTGCTGGCAATGAAAGATGAGCTTATTTCTAAACAAAAGTACAGCGGCTCGCTGCCAGTCTATTCTTTAAGCTGGTCAAAGTTCAATAATGTCTACGGTCTGCGAATTTACATGAACTATGAGGATGCGCCCGGCTTAAAAAATTACAACATTACTTCGAGCGTACAACAGACGCAAATCGGAATCGCCTTCGTTTATCCTATTGGCAGCATTTCCTTCTTTTCAAAAAATGCTTATTTATTTCTTGGACCGGCAGTGGATATATTCTCGCATAAACAGGTTCTGAACATATCAAATTTCGACGTGTACAATGCAAGTGTAAATGCCTGGCTTTATTCAGGCTGCGTAAGAGCAGAGGCATATTATGAATTAAAAGGAAATATCCGGCTCCATGCATCCGGTCAGATTTCAATTTTATCTGAGGCATTCAAAAGTACCTCAGACGAAGGGACACAAGAAACAATAGTTACCCCGCTTTCAGGATTTGATTCTCAGATCGGCATCGATATTCTTTATAAAATTACAAAAGGCTTCACTGCTTCGGCAGGCTATAGGTTCAGGATGGCTGAGATAAGCAAGTGGGATTATTTTGTTGCGGCACAGGACCAATTTACAGCAGCTTTGTCTTATAAATTTTAAGGTCGACTGAAAAATGAAGCTTACTCTTATTTATTCCCTGCTGCTGATTGCCGCCGTATTCAGCGGCTGCAGAAACCTTGTGGTAACAGAGCCGACCTCAAATAACAACCTTGACGATTTTAATGTCCTTTGGACTCAGGTAAATAAAGTCTATCCTTTCTTTCAGCAGAAACACATCAACTGGGACAGCATCTATACGGTCTATGAGCCGCTTGCACAAAGAGCAAAGGGCGATGAGGGTTTTAAGATACTTTTTGATTTGCTTTCTATTTTGAAGGATGGACATGTTACTATAACTACAACCGGAGGACAAGAACTGCAAACTTACTATTCGCCGAGAAATATCAGAGATAGATTGACTTTTAACCCGGTAACGGTGAGAAGATATTTTAACCGTGAGTTGAAAGTTGCCGGAGATGGAAAAATTGAATATGAATTTCTTCCCGACAGCCTCGGTTATATAAAGCTTTCATCCTTTTCAAGCGGGAATTGGGTAAATGATTTTGACGTTGTACTTAATTATCTCCGTTATTCAAAAGGTTTGATTATAGATATACGTAATAATCCAGGTGGAATAGTACAAATTGTTGAATATTTTGCAGGCAGGTTTATAAGTAAAGAAATGAAATATATGCCGCACTATTCAAAGATTTATTCTATAAAGATACCGCCAATTGAGCCGCGCGGTCCATTTACGTATAGCAACCCGGTTGCTGTAATTATAAATGGCGCAAGCTTCAGCGGAGCAGAGCACTTTGCCGAAGTTATGAAACAGTTACCGAATGTAACCGTTATCGGCGATACTACGGGCGGTGGAGGCGGTAGTGCCGATTATACTTTTACAACTCCGGATGGCATACTTATTCAAATTTCTTCATCAGATTGGAGACGATATGACAATGTTCCCATAGAATGGAACGGCATTTCACCCGGCATTACGGTTTTACAAACCAAAGAGGAAGTCGATTCCGGACATGATCTTCAGCTTGAACGCGCAATAAATATTCTGGAAGGGAAAAAGTAATTAATAGTTTATATGATATTGCTTTTTGAAAAGAATTTAGTGTATTTTTCCATAGCCAATTTGTTTATGAATCCCAGGGATGAATAAAAAAGTAAAATTAAAAAGAAAGCCCAAATCAAAATTGACTCCGGTTAAATCGGGAGAAGAAAAAGCCAGGCTGCAACAGAAAATCAATAGACCGGCTAAGTCGAAGTCCAACCAGAAATCAATAGCAAAAGAACTAAAGGAATCGAAATCGGAACTCGTCTCTATTCTGCAGTCGTTGCCGGATACAATAATAATTTTCGATAAAGATGGGAAGTATGTAAGCATTCCTAAAACCAGGCGCGCCTTGCCCCTTATTGAGCCTGAAAAACAATTGATCGGAAAATATCTGCATGAAGTTCTACCTGGGGATAAAGCAGAATTTTTATTACGCAATATCAAAAGGGCGTTAGTGAGCTCTTCGCCTATTCATTTTGAATATGATTTAATTATGCACGGTAGAACTCACTGGCTGTACGGTACTATGACTACCAAGGATAATAATCATGTAGTTCTGATTGTTCGCGATATGACCGGGAAAAAATTAGGCGAAGATAGAATTAATGAAGCTTTATCACTTTTGAATGCTACGATTGAATCAACAGCAGACGGGATACTGGTAGTCAATAACGACGGCATCGTTACAGGTTTCAACCAGCGATTCATCAAGATGTGGAAGATCCCCCGGCATTTGATCAATACTAAAAGCGCAAAGAAGCTGCTTGATCTTATAACCGACCAGTTAAAAGAACCGGATAAATTTATAAGGCAGGTAAACTGGCTGTACGAGCACAGGGGAAAAGAAAGCTATGATGTTATCGAATTTAAAGACGGAAGAATCTTTGAAAGGTTTTCAATTCCCCAGCAGCTTAAAAAGAAGATAGTCGGAAGAGTTTGGAACTTTAGGGATGTTACCGAGAAGTATTTATCGGAAGAGGCACTGATAGAAAGCGAAAAGAGATTCCGGTCTTTGTTCGAAACTTCTGCCGAAGGTATTGCGATAATGACAACTGTATTTGAAGAATGCAATGCACAGCTTACTACGCTTTTCGGGTGTGCTAAAGAAGATATAATCGGCCGTCCTCCGTGGGATTTTTCACCCGAAGTGCAACCGGATGGAAGGGATTCGCAGGAATCAGCACTGGAAAAGATCAACGCCGCACTAAACGGCATGCCCCAGTATTTCTATTGGCAGCACATGAGGAAAGATAAAGTAGTAATCGATACTGAAGTATCCCTTAAGCTGTTTTACCTTGAAGGTAAGAAGCTTGTGCAGGCTTCAATCCGAGACATTACTGAGCGAAAAAGATTTGAAAAGGTTCAAAATGCCTTATATAAGATTTCAGAAGCAGTTAATACCACCGAGGATATTCAGACTCTTTATACAACTATACATGAGGTAATTAAAAGCCTGATGCCTGCCAGTAACTTTTATATTGCCTTATACGATGAAGAGGCAGAATTAATCTCCTTCCCTTATTTTGTTGATGAATATGACCCGCAGCCTAAACCCCGTAAACCTGGGCGAGGCTTAACAGAATATGTTATTAGATCGGGGCAGGACATGATCATCACTGGAGAACGAGACCTTGAGCTGCGCGAAAAAGGCGATGTTGATCTTGTAGGTAAACCTTCCGCAGTCTGGGTTGGCGTAGTCCTTAAACATGAAGGTAAGATAAGCGGAGTTATGGCTGTTCAGGATTACCATAACGAGTATACATACGGTGAAATGGAAAAACAAATTTTGATCTTCGTCTCCGAGCAGATTGCACTTGCAATAGACCGGAAAAGAACTTCCGACGAATTAATCAATTATACAAGGCAACTCCAAGTAAGTAAAGACCTTCTTGAAGAGAGAGCCCGCGAGCTTGCGCGACTAAATTTACAGCTTGCTGAATCGGAAAAGACTTTGAAAGAACTTAACGCAAGCAAAGACAAATTATTCTCAATAATAGCTCACGATTTGAAAAGCCCTTTCCAACCTCTTATAGGCATATCCGAAATTCTTTCAGAAGAATATAAATCTCTTTCAGAAGTTGACAGGGATAACTTCATAAGGGAAATGCACAAGACGATTAAGAATCAGTATAAGCTTGTTGAAAACCTGCTCGACTGGTCAAGAATTCAAACCGGGAGAATGGACTTTTCACCTGAGAAAATAAATCTTTCGGAATGTATCGATTCAAATATAGATGTTCTTAATGCAAACGCCATTAGTAAAAGTATTATTCTATCCAATGAAGTAAAAAATAATATATATGTTACTGCCGATTTAAGCATGCTAAACTCTGTTCTTCAAAACTTAATTTCCAATGCAATAAAATTTTCTTATCCGGATAATGAGGTTACAATTGCGGCAAACACTAAAAATAATATGGTGGAAATCTCAGTTGAAGATAATGGAGTAGGATTAACAGAAGGAGATTTGGAAAAGATATTTAGAATAGACATTCAGCATACGACAACCGGCACTGCCCAGGAAAAGGGTACCGGGCTCGGATTGATAATTTGCAAAGAACTTGTCGAAAAGAACGACGGCAAAATCTGGGCAGAAAGCAAGAGCCTTGGTACCAGGTTCACTTTTTCCTTGAAGAAGACTTAGCTGGTTGAAGAGCATAAGTAACAGGGAAAACGGTATAAAGGTATATGTTGTACGAACTCCATTATTTATCCCTTATGTCCTATACCCTTAAAAAATTATACCATACTCCTATTTTACGTACACTATCTTGATATTCACAAATTCTTTTATACCGAACAACGATAACTCCCTTCCGTAACCGGATTCTTTAACTCCGCCAAACGGCAGGCGCGGATCGGACTTAACCAAGTCATTAACAAAGCAGCAGCCTGCATTCAATTCTTCTTTTGCTATTCTTTCACCTTTTTCAAGATTTGAAGTGAACACCGCGGCGCCAAGCCCGTATGATGTGTCATTTGCTATTTTTATTCCCTCATGTTCGTCTTTTACCTTTATCAATGCAGCAACCGGACCGAATAATTCTTCATCATAAGCAGGCATACCTTTTTTAACTTCTGTAAGAATAGTTGGCGGATAATACGCTCCCTTTGTGTTTGGCGCTTCTCCGCCAAGAATAAGCTTAGCGCCTTGTTTTACACTGGATACAACTTGCTTATGAAGCTCATCCCTCAAATTGTTTCTTGCTTGCGGTCCTATATCGTTTTTAATATCAAACGGATCGCCCATCTTTTTCGCTTTCATTTTTTCGACGAAAAGACTTTCAAATCGGTCATACATTTTTTCAACTATTATGAACCTCTTTGCGGCAATGCAGCTTTTTCCCCCGTTTATTAATCTGGAGTTAACACAAATTTCTACAGAGGTTTCAAGATCGGCGTCATCAAGAATTAAATAAGGATCGCTGCCGCCTAGTTCCAGAACAGTCTTCTTTAGAACACCGCCAGCCATTGATGCTACCGATTTACCTGCAGGTACGCTTCCGGTCAAAGTCACGGCACTGATGTTTCTGTTTTCAATTATCTGTTTCACATTTTTAGAAGAGACAATCAGAGCTCTAAATAGATTTTCCGGGAAACCTGCTTCATGAAAAATTTCTTCGATAGCAAGTGCACAGCCGGTAACATTTGAAGAATGCTTAAGCATGCCTGCGTTGCCAGCCATTAAGTTTGGAGCTGCAAATCTAAACACCTGCCAGAAGGGAAAATTCCACGGCATAACCGCAAGTACGACTCCAAGCGGTTTGAATGTGACAAAGCTTTTAGAAGCATCGGTAGGTATTATTTCATCTTGCAAAAATCTTTCGGCATTCTCGGCAAAGTAATCGCAGACCCATGCGCATTTTTCCACTTCGCTTTTAGATTGATTAATCGGCTTGCCCATTTCGAGCGTCATTATTTCAGCCCAACGATTTTTCTTTGAGCGCAAAACCTCGGCGGCTTTTTTCATCTTTAACGCTCTTGAGTCG
>JAJYIL010000633.1 GCA_021790055.1 Bacteroidota bacterium | reverse complement strand
AGACAATGTCGAAGGTGAGGCTTTTATAACTTTGTTTTCATGGGATCGTGATATTCCATTTACCGATTTGTTTAGGTTGATTGGTTCAATCAGACCGGATAGAATTCTTTTGCTTCTGCATTGAGATTACGATTAAGAAAGATTAAGACGAGAAGCTAAGTTATTAAACATAAAAAAATAAAAAATGCGGTATGGACATTCTTAACATTGAATATGAGAAATACAAATTAAAAAATGGGCTGGAGGTTATACTTTATAAAGACGGCAGCCTTCCGCTTGCGGCAGCAAACATTTGGTACAAGGTAGGTTCCGCAAACGAAAGGAAAGGTAAGACCGGGATTGCGCACCTCTTCGAGCATATGATGTTTCAAGGCTCGGAGAATGTTCCGAAGGAAATGCATTTTAAATATATCCAGGAAGCCGGCGGAAGTTTAAATGGCTCAACGAGCTTTGATAGAACTAATTACTTTGAAAAAGTTCCGGCGAATTTTTTAGAATTAGTACTTTGGCTTGAGTCTGATAGGATGGGCGGCTTAATCCCTGCACTTACACATGAAAAGCTTGATAATCAGAAAAGCGTAGTCTCAAACGAGAGACTTGAACGATACGACAACCAGCCGTACGGCTTGGCATGGGAGCTTATAATTCAAAATCTGTTCCCGGAAGGTCATCCGTATAGCTGGTCTACAATCGGCTCTCTTGAAGATATTTCAAGTTACACACTTGAAGATGTATCCGTTTTTTTTAAGACTTATTACTCGCCGTCAAACGCTTCGCTTGTTATTGCCGGCGATTTTGAAACCGTTAGAACAAAAGAGATGATGGAAAAATATTTTGGAAGCATTAAAGCAAACGGAAATGTAAATAAATTAACGGTTCCTCAGCCACAGTTAAAAGAAAATATGTCTATAATTCATAAAGATGATGTTCAACTTGAAAGAATTTATTTGAGCTGGCATTCTGATAAAGCTTACGGCGCTGATGACGCTTCGCTTGACATACTGTCGGATATACTTACCGGCTCAAAGAACTCGAGGCTCTATAAAGATTTGGTATTCGAAAAAGAGGTTGCACAGGATGTAAGCGCTTTCCAGTTTTCAGGAAGGTATGGCGGCTTCTTTACTATTTCAGCTACTGCAAAGCCCGGGGTGCAGCTTAATAATTTGAAATCGGAAATAGTGAATGAGTTAGCCGATCTTGAAAAAAACGGAGTGACTGAGAAAGAATTGCTGAAATCAAAAAACGGGATAAAATCCAGTTTTATATATTCCCTGCAGAACCTTGACTCGCTTGCGGACCAGATTAACTCTTACAACTTTTTCTTGAATGAGCCGAACTCGTTCAATTTCGACTTGAAGCGGTATGAAGAAGTTGGTAATGAAAATATTAAGTCCGCATCGGAAAAATATTTTTCGAAGCCGTATGTGGAGCTTCATGTTGTTCCCAAGTAAAAAAGAAGTACAAAATATGAATTTGATAGATCGTTCTAAAAAACCGCAGCCAGCAGAAGAGATAAACTTCACTTTGCCGGAGATTGAAAAATTTAAACTTGATAATGGTCTGGAAGTTTATTTCATACAAAAAAACAAGCTCCCGGTTTTACATTTAAACTTGCTGGTGGGTTCCGGCAGCAGCTATGATCCCGAAGGAAAGAAGGGATTGTCAAACTTATTCTCAATGGTGATTGATGAGGGCGCCGGGGAATACGATTCTCTTCAGCTAAGCGATGAGTTTGATGCGATTGGTTCGCATTTCAGTGTTTCAAGCTCCGAGGATAACCTGTACTTTTCGCTGCAAACGTTGAAAGAAAATTTTCAAAGGTCGCTGGAACTATTTGCAAAAGTAGTTCTGCAGCCCCGCTTTGATGAAAAAGATTTTCAGCGGGAACAAAGGAAGATGATTACGCGTATTCTTCAGCAGCAGGATGAACCTGACGAGATTGCGGACAGTGTTTATCAGTTTAGAATCTTTAGCAATGCGAATCCATACGCTTTCCCTGTTGCGGGTTACGAGGAAACCGTAAAAGGTATTTCTGTAGAGGATGTTAGGAGATATTACTCAAATTATCTCTACCCGAACAACTCTTCGCTAATTGTTGTTGGCGATATATCAAAAGAAGAGCTGCAAAAAAAAATAGCTGCTTATTTCGGAGAATGGCGGCGGGGGAATGTTTCCAATAACTTTTCATTTCCGCATCACCACCAAGATAAAAAAATTTTTATTGTAGATAAGAAGAACTCCGTACAAAGCGAAATTCGAGTCGGTCATCTTTCAACTAAAAGAAATGAGGAAGATTATTATTCCAGGCTAATTCTTAATACAATCCTTGGAGGACAATTTTCAAGCCGGATAAACTTAAACTTGCGTGAGAAAAAAGGCTATACCTACGGCGCTCATTCGAGGTTCAATTATTTTAAAGAGTCAGCTTACTTTTACGTTTCGACCTCGGTTGGAATAGAAAACACGGCAAATGCAATTGCAGAAATATTTAATGAGCTGAACGGTATTCAAAGTG
>JAJYIL010000632.1 GCA_021790055.1 Bacteroidota bacterium | reverse complement strand
GATACGGCAATATTTTTCTTGGCAAAAGCTTCTGCCACTAGTCCCGCGCCTGTGCCTCTCCCCAGCATGCTTTCTATTTCGCTTCCTTCAAGCAATAAATTGACAACCCTGTCAATTTCTAAAATAGAAATCCTCTCCGGAGAGCGTAATCTTTCTACTCCGCCCGAAAATCTCTTTTCATGCATTTTATACTCCTAAATAAATTTTCAATTGTCAAATCATCCACCGGTAAAAATTTTATACTTTTCTTTTAATGCCGGGTTAGATGTAATTTATTTATCAAAGATTCCTGGGGTATCTAATTTTTATTTTATTAACACTAAGACTTAATCTTTATGTTATTTAATATAAGACTTTATATTGTCTTTCAATTAGTTTTTTATGTGATCGGGGAAACCTATTCACAAAATTCCGAACAACATAATCTCGACACACGGACAGTTTATAAATCCCCGGTGAAGAATAAACTCGATAGAATTATTATGCCATCAAAAACGTAGGGTTATGTTACATGCAGATATTTGCTGGAGCTCAAAAACGGCAAATTGATGATCTCTTCAAAATCCCCGACTGTTCCGACTATTGATAACTTCTTTTTTCTTGATAAGAATAATATGTGGGCAGCACATTCAACCTTATCCAAAATTATCCCCAAACATCATCCGGTATCAATTACATAAGCTGCTCAGGTAAAAATAAACTCTGGATACTATCTGGCGATCAGAAATTATTCGAACTTGTAAAAGGAAATTGAGTACGGCAATTAAGTAAAAAATAATCTGCATGAATTTATTCAATAGCGATTCCAGCTTTGCAATAAAACGGTATTTGCCTTAATACTTTTGGAAGAGACCTTCATGATGATCTTGCATCAGCTATAAGCAGCTCGGTTATTTACATTGGAGCACTCAAAAGAAAAATGAAAGACATGCCTGATGTAGAAGCCTTCCTGGTTAATAAGATAAATTCACTTTTAATCGATGCAACGGAATCAATCACGGACATTGTATGGACGGTATTACCAGAGCATGATAAACTAAGCGATCTGGTCGTACGTCTTCGAATTTTAATCGCCGATATCTGTACGTTCAACTCAATCAATTTTAATTGCCAAATTAATTTGAACGGCTCCGATTATCCGCTCCCGGATGCAATACGAAGAGAAATATATCTCATCTTTAAAGAGGCATTGAATAACATAGTCCATCATTCGAAAGCAGCCACGGTTGAATTAAGAGCAGTAATTTTTACCGGATATTTTGAAATCCGGTTGACTGATAGCGGAATTGCTTTGATGCAGATAAAATAATTTCAACTGATGAATCCGAAGGCAATGAGCTTCGCGGACACGAAAATAAAAATATTATTCAAAGAGCTCGCAAAGTAATCCTTTTGATATTGCTTCATTATTCCAGACAAAGATATTTGTCCGAACTTTAGCTCGTCATGTCTCGGCAACCTGACGAGGTCGACGGATCGAGACCTCGTCATAGGCTGGCAATTTCTAAAACTTAAAAAGTTGTGTTGAAAATTAATTATTGAACATTTCACAAAGCAATCGCCATGTGAGAAAATACTCAATGCTCAACTCTCAATATTCAATTTCTATGAGATAATCTCTTAGATTTATATGAGCAGGAATCCAAACACCGGCAGAGACTTTGCTTATCATGACTTAATACAATAAAATAATCCTTCTTCTTGGACTAACTCAAAACTTAGATCCCTTGCATCCTTCATTTATACATTAGCAGCAAATCTAACTAATCCAAATTTAGGCTTTTAATCGAATTATGAAAAATGACGCAGTTGCGTTATTGTTTTTCTTTTGATAATCGGGCAATTTTTGCCAGGAAAATTTTCATTAAAGGAGCGGTTATGAAAAAGCTGATTTTGTTCATTACATCTTTATTATTATTTAATTTTTTTATTCCGTTACATCAACTTCCACCGGAGGAAACTGGGAAGACGGAAATACATGGATTGGCGGTGTCGTTCCCGATTCAAGCAATGATGTTGTAATTGCAGGAACCGTGTCCGTAACAAACTCAAATTTAAGCGGCAAATTAAAGATGATATTGAAAAAGACAAAGGAAAAGGCGTAAAGGTTTGGGCGCTGAGAAAGGTGGGCGTTAAAATAATGGGAAAAACAATGGGAGTAATAGGAGGAACAGTTGAAACCGGCGCGTCAATATTAAGAAACGTAAAAAAAGTCGGCGACAGCTTTAGGGTAAAAATGTGGCAATGGCTTTATAAGGAAACAGGACTTTACGGCGTGGAGGAGACAAGAAGCGGTGAGCTTAAACCGGATTGCTCCGGCAGTGTTAAAAAGATTATGCTTTTAAAATCTTATTCCATATGAAATACTTTTTCCAGTGGAATAGAAACCGGTGATGAATCAGGGTTTGTTTCCATGAGGTCTGACATATATTTCCACCATTTACGTACTATGGGATTTGAATCTAAGCTCTGAGAAGTAGTATTTCCTTTGATATATTTTACACCAAAAAACAGGTTGGTTTCTT
>JAJYIL010000631.1 GCA_021790055.1 Bacteroidota bacterium | reverse complement strand
TAGCTGCTTACTTCTTACGGTCGCTGCCGCTTTCGCTTTTTTAAGTTTTGTTATATCATTAATTAAACCATCATATGCAACCGGTATCCCGTCCGAATCCTTTGTTACAACTATTTTACTGCTTACCCAGCGTGTTTGCCCGTTGCGATGAATTATCCTGTGTTCGATGGGCTGAACTTCTTTTCCCTCCTGAGCCAACTTAGCCTGCTCGATAACTTTCGGCTTGTCTTTTTCAGGCACCATTCTAAGCCAGAGTTCCGGATCATTTTTATAATCTTCAGGATTGTACCCGGTTACATTGATGCATCCGGGTCCATGAATTGTCTCAACCACAGCTCCGTCTTTTAGAATAACCGTAAAGGTATAATCAGTTAAATAATTGATCAGGTTTTCGTATCTGTTTGGTATTTCCATTTATTTCAAATGTATCAGCA
Organism: Bacteroidota bacterium; assembly: GCA_021790055.1. Lineage (GTDB taxonomy): Bacteria > Bacteroidota > Ignavibacteria > Ignavibacteriales > Ignavibacteriaceae > FEN-1297. The sequence goes on along the minus strand of JAJYIL010000631.1, from coordinate 2,096 downwards.
AATTTAATTTACTCTTATCTGTTATTTCTAAGTATAAATTTACATATAGAGGGCAGAGAGCATAGCGCAAATAGACGCTAAACACTGCGCTCTTAGCTATTCCAATCCGACTCTTATATGGTTAGAATAAATCCATGCGCTGCCGCCTAAGTATACCTCAATCCGGTAAGCGCCGCTTTTATCAACTATAAATTCGCACTCGTTGTTTTCAAGTGAGTCGATCAGCTTTCCATTTCTTATCAGCCTTATTTCCGCTTTCTGAACTGGCACCAATACATCAAACTTAATTTTATTTCTTAACTCAATGGTTGATCCCATAGAGTAGTTCTTGTTTCCATCGGCAGCGTAAAACCGGAATCCCTTTGAATCGCCGTGATAATCATTTGCAAAGAAGCATGAACCCGATGCAAGAGCGCTGTACACTTTTTGTTTTGCCTCTGATAAAAGCTGATCATCACTTCCCTTAACAAATTCTTTGTCGACAAGAATGTGGGTCCGGATTGATTTAAATAGAACCTTGTATGGAAAAATTTCAACTTCAAGGAAGCCGAGGATATTATGCTTATGTGCGTGAGCATCGACTCCGCCAATTCCGGCAACGGGTCGTTTCAGATTAAGCTCATCCCAAACCTGCAGAGTTTCATCCGCCGGTTTGATAATAGACTTAAGCGGATGCATAAAGTTCTGGTATTTATTCTGCTCGGTTAAGTTCTCCATCCATTCGGACATGTGATTCCAGATTTCTATTCCGTTAAAATCATTCGTATCCCATTCAGTCCATGGATACGGCGGATGCTCTTTCATGTGAGTCCTTTTTTCGTGAGGATGAGCAATGAAACCGAATCCGCCTGCTTCCTTAATTTGTTTTACGTACTCTTTCGCATTTAGTCTTGTAGAGAAGGCATCTTCAATTCCAAGAGCAAGGTAATGGTTTTTATTTTCCTTGTCGTTTATCTCGCAGCCGACAAGAAGAAGAGTATTGTTATACCAGCCTTCAAAGCCCTCCTTAAGAGCGCGGAGAGTATTGTGGTCTGTAAGGATTATGTAATCAAGACCGGATTCATCGGCAGACCTGGCAATATCCTTCACCTCTCCGGAACCATCGGAAAAAACAGAATGCATGTGTATCGCGCCAACGTATTCAAACATATCTTTGCCGGATTTTATATTTAAAGATAAGAATAAATTTCATTCCCCGTTATATTCTTCCAACCAATCGTGCTTGTAATCTTTCAGCCGGCGGCTGATCCGCATCCGCGGAAATCTTAACCTTGCTAAATTAAATCCGATTATGATAAAAGAGCAAGATTAAGATTAAGAAAGAGTTAAGAAGCTTACTTTGTAGCAAAGCCCGACTTCTCGATTAGATCTTTAGCCTTTGCAGCAGTCTTCGCATTTTCGAACGAAACCCTGAAAGTTCCTCCTGTGCCTTCCCGTATTTTCAGAAGCTCTAAATCTTTAATATTGATTTGATTTTCATATAGCAGAGTTGTTAGCCTGCTAAGCACGCCGGGTTCATCTTTTACATAAATAAAGACATCGAAAAGCGGATTGATAAAGCCTTTTGTATTCTTTGGAATTTTATCCCGCTTAACTCTCGCCTTCTTAAATAACGAATCAAGAGAAGTCGAATCATCGGTCTGTAAAAAATCTTTTATTTGAAGAAGATTTTTGTCAAGGCCATCAATCGCAGTTATAATCTCGCTCTTATTCAGTTTTAAAACCGATTCCCAGATGTCGAAGCTGCTTGAGGCTATTCTTGTCATGTCTCGGAAGCCGCCGGCGGCAAAGTCGAGATAATTAAGTCCGCCGTTCTCGCTTACGGAATTTATTAGTGCTATAGAAAGCAGTTGCGGCAAATGGCTAACGCGTGCGATAACTTTATCGTGGAGATATGGATCTAAGAATCTAATCCTTGCGCCTAACAGTTTTATTAATTCGACAAGCTCATCAATCTTTATTTTATTTTTATGCAAATCGGAAATTATGTACACGGAATTTTCAAAAAGAAGCGGGTCAGAGCTTGAATAGCCGCTCGTTTCTTTGCCCGTCATCGGATGACCTCCGATGTAAGCTCCGCTGCTGGTCAGCTTTTT
>JAJYIL010000630.1 GCA_021790055.1 Bacteroidota bacterium | reverse complement strand
ATAAATATTCTTTATTAAAGACTATTCCTTTTTTAAAAATAGGCGGAGATCTATCTTTATATAATAGATTCATTTTATAACAACCATCTTTTTTACTGAAATATATTTTGTACCAAATCTACTTGTTGCTTCAAGCCTGTAGAAATACACTCCGCTGGACAATTTCGATGCATTAAACTGAACAACATATTTGCCTGTATTTTGAAAGTCGTTGACAAGTGTTTCTATTTCCCTTCCTAGTAAATCATAAATTTTTAAGATGACATAACTGACTGCTGATAGCTGATAACTGATATCAGTTGAAGGATTAAATGGATTGGGATAATTTTGAAATAATTCGAAGTTTAACGGCGTTTGATCTGCAGTTTTTATTCCGGTTACTAAGTTGTTCTTAAATATATCTATACCTAAATAACCTGTTAATACGATATCGTTATATATTGCAGTTGCAGTACCCCCATTGCCAGTATAAACAATTTTTCCGCTATCTGGATTAGAAATACTAACTACAAATGAATTAAAGTATGCATAATCTTTATCTGACTTAATAATAATAGGCGATGCAAAACTCCCCGGTATGTAAACAAAATACTTGGATACCGGATCTGTTGGATTGGTAATATCATATTTTTCAAGTCCATACTCGTTTAATGTAGTATCACCTCCCAAAACGATAAGTGAATTTTTGTATACAGTTAATCCCCCAAGTCCCGTAACATTTAAAAATCCACCCTCAACTGGAATATTCGGATTAGAAATATTAAAAATATGGACTCCTGAATTAGGCTTAGGATAACTCAAGTCTTCGTCCGCTACATAAAGATATCTATTTAATTGTGAAATACCCACAGGCAAACCTGTTAACGAGTCTGTGTTGGTTATTTTTGGGTGAGCCGGGTTAGATACATCTACCGTAAAAAGCTTTTGGGATTTCCTTGCCGTATAAATTGTTAAACCATTAAGGCAAAGGAAATCAAAATTACCTATTGGATTATTAGTTATTTTGTCGTTAAATGGTACGCTTCCAACTAATTTAGGTGAACTTATATTGGATATGTCTAATACTTGTAAGTCTGAGTCACAATCTAAATAAGCATAGCCGCCTGAAACGACAACATCAATTACCTGCTCGTCAGTAAAATAATTACCAATCTGTTTTGGTGCGGAAGGCTCAGAAAAATCAAGTATCTTCAACCCTCCGTTCAACTCAGCAACATAAGCATGATACGAAGAATCGACCGTTATATTATTAATATACCAGCCTGTTGGAAAGATAGATACTGACTTTATGGAATTAGGATTCTCTAAATTCACTATCCATAACCCCGTACTACATGTAAAATATCCATAAGGGAAATTTATTGCCCCTCTTCCAATTAGCCGACTGTTTGATAAATCATTATTGCCATATGGATTTATTACCCTTGATATGTCATGGATATTATTTGTGTCTGCAATATCCATTTCAGCAAGCATCTCAATATATTGAAATGCATGAGGTGCAGTGTTAATAGCTTCCGTTACGTATGCTATTGTGTCAACCACAGATATGGAGGTAAATATGGCACCGTTAGTATATTGACTATCTACATAAACTTCGTTAACTAAACTGGGGTTGTAAAGGTCACTGCCACTTATGTCGTATGTTTGAAACTTTCCCCCGTATGCTCCGCCGCCTGTATATAGAAAATGCCCGGCAATTGTTATCGGTTCATTGACTCCAGGGACGATATATCCGTTAATTAAAAACGAGGAGTCGGGTTTTGCTATATTAAAAATATTTACGTCAGTATCGGAGGTACTTGCATATAGTGCAGAGTCTTTAACAGCTATATATTCAACATCTTCTCCATTAGTTGGTCTCCTTATTATTTCTTTTGGGCTTGTAGGATTGGATATATCTATAATGAAAACCCATCCAATATAATCTCCCAGATAAGCATAGTTCCCTCTTACTGTTATTGCAGAGGGTCCATCACCAGTGGAAAGGTTGTATGTGCTTACGAGCACCGGATTGGCAGGATTAGAAATATCTATTATGCTAAATGGACTAATTGTATATGCGTAGTTCCCGGAGATTACCAGCCTGTTGATTGGATACTCCATTGTCAACTGACCTACAATTTTAGGGCTTGCAGGATTGCTTACATCAAGAACTTGAAACACATATCCGTTACCTATATAAGCGTAGCCGCCTTCTACAGCAACATCGTAAGTTGGTCCCCATCCCCATTGTCCTACCTTGGTTAATGCTGCCTGGGAATCAACTACGTTAAAATTATTTATTTGTGCTATAAGATTAACACCGCTAAACAAAACAAAGAGTAAAAAATATTTCATCGTATCAAACCATATCTAATCTTCAAAAAAAAGTAAGCAATTATTTTTACTTGCGCATCAGTAGAAGTACGTAGTAGTGATAAATATCATTTTAATACTACCATTTTTTTAACCGCACTGTAGCTTCCTGAAGTAAGCTTGTAAAAGTAAATTCCGCTTGCTAGCTCACTACTCTTTACTTCATAATCTAT
>JAJYIL010000629.1 GCA_021790055.1 Bacteroidota bacterium | reverse complement strand
AAATCATAGTTGAAAAACATACGGACGGTTATGTAGCTTACCCTTTAGGGATTAAAGGTGTCGTTGTAGGTGAAGGAAATACCTATGAAGAAGCTCTCTCAAACGTGACATCTGCAATTCAATTTCATATTGAAAGTTTTGGGAAAGATGTTTTTGAAATTGACCCGCCGATTCTTGAAGCATTCATAGCTGAAGCCGGAATTCAACTTAATGGATAAGTTTCCTGTAGATGCACCCAAAAGAAAAGTCGTAAAAACATTTGAGTTTCTTGGCTTCACAATCATCCGTGAAAAAGAACATATTTCAATGCTTCGAAGTAATTCCGATGGAACCAAAACACCCCTAACAATGCCTAATCATGCTACCCTAAAAGCATCCACCTTAAGAACAATTTCCACTCAAGCGGGGATTTCCAGAAAAGATTTTTTAGATGCTTATGAAAAGTCTTAATAAAAATATTTGTCGATTTCTTTGAAAAGGCACTGAGTTTATCCGCGCAGCTTATCGAGCAGACCGTTAAGCTGCTTTATCTCGTCCTGATTTAATGAATATAGTCTGCCGTCAATTTCATTATCAAGAGCATCAATTTGTGCAAGTACATCGAGACCCTTTTGAGTAATGCAGACATCAACATTTCTTCTGTCGTGTGAACAAATATTTCTTTCTACTAAACCTTTCACTCTAAGCTTTTCAACTATGCGTGAGGCATCGGACATTTTATCCAGCATCCGTTCTTTAATTAGTTTAATGGTTGCCGGCTTCGGATGCTGCCCGCGAAGTATGCGAAGAATATTAAATTGCTGCGGCGTTATTCCAAGCGGTTTAAAGAAACTAATATTCTGGTTATTAAGCCAGTTGAAAGTATAAACCACATTCACCGCAGCTTTGTGGTATTCATTCCTAAATTGCTTTTGCGATATTTCTTCTTCTAATTTCATTTAATTTTAATTTTGGTTCATCGGAACTTCGATTATTATAAAGCTCGCATCGGAGGAAGCATTAAACCTTAATTCATCGTAGTCATTAACACCGACAGCGTCTCGTTTACCCAATTCAACATTGTCAAAATTAATGCTTCCATCCAACACAAACAAATAAGAACCGTTTCCTTTGAAGAAATTTTTATAAACAATCTCTTTGCCTTTTTCAAGCTTTCCTAATGAAACAGCCGCATTCTGATGAATGTATAATTCAGAATCAACCTTTGCGCCGGATGCAACTGTTTTAATTTCATTATTCAGATTTTCAAAACCAATAAATTTCTGGTCATAACGCGGAGTAATATTTCTTTCTTTCGGAATAATCCAAATTTGCAGCAGCTTCGTCTGTTCAACTTTAGAATGATTAAACTCCGAATGCATAATTCCTTTTCCGGCAGACATTACCTGAACTTCTCCCGGATGCATTACCATAACGGTTCCGGTGCTGTCTTTATGTTCCAATTCTCCTTCAAGTAAAACAGTAATAATTTCCATATTATTATGCGGATGCAGTCCAAAGCCTTCGTCTTCCTCAATAATATCGTCATTTAAAACGCGCAGCAAACCAAATCCCATTTTATTTGGATCATAATATTGATCAAAGCTGAAGCTGAACCTGCTGTGAAGCCAGCCGTGCTCGGCAACTCCGCACTCATTCGCTTTGTGTAAAACTTTTTTCATAGGATTAACCTGTCTTTCTTAATAACATCATGAATGCTTAAATACTTGTTAACTGAAGACGGCGCCCACCTTGCCGTCTCCAATAAGCTAAATAATTTCTCCTCTTGAAATTCTTTACATTCAAATACTCGTTGCTGTAACGCTTCTTAAGCAATTCGTGAATCGCAAAATCAGCAGCTTCTTTCTGCTGAGCAATTATTGATTTTGCTTTGTAAATTCAGCATCAATTGTAATGTTGATATTCTTTCCGACAACAGCGCCGCCGGTTTCCATCAAAGCATTCCACTTAAGATCAAAATCAAATCTATTCAATGTGCCGGTTGCTTTGAAACCCGATCTCTGCATTCCCCATGGATCTTTAATTTGTCCGCCGTAAAAAACATCAAACTCAAACGGCTTGGTTATGTTTTTTATTGTAAGATCGCCGATGAGTTTATATTTTTCGTCATTAACTTTTTCTACCTTGGTGCTTTTAAATTTTATCTGTGGAAATTTTTCAGCATCAAAAAAGTCGGCGCTTCTTAAATGATTGTCCCTGTCGGAAATTCCAGTGTCGATACCTTTAATATCGATAGCGGCTTCTATTTCTGCCTCGGTCAAATTGTCGCCGGTTGAAAAATTTATATCGAAATTATTGAAGTGCCCGGCAACTTCAGAAATTACTAAATGCCTTGCGGAGAACTGAATTTTGGAATGAGCTTTGTCTAAATTCCATACTTCTTTCTGAGCAACACCTGTCGAAACTTTTTCTTTTGAATCCATAATAACCTCCTTGGTTAAACATAATTTATTTACGAAGCAAATATAAGTTATAACATTTAATGTGTCAACATCATTCGCAATTGCGTTTATATTCGGTGATAATAGTCAATAT